>CAZSBV010000063.1:0-9660 GCA_964605105.1 uncultured Lachnospiraceae bacterium
TAGCAAGTGAATTAAAAGCAAACGGTAAAGTACAGTTAGTTGGATTCGGTACATTTGAAGTATCCGAAAGAGCAGCCAGAGAAGGAAGAAATCCTCAGACTGGCGAAACAATGACTATTGCAGCTTCTAAAGCTCCTAAATTTAAAGCAGGTAAAGCTTTAAAAGATATGATTAACGAATAGTTAATTCATTAGAAACATTAAGGAGGCGTCTCACGTTTGGTGTGGCACTCCTTTTTTGTTTGTACGGAGAAAAGAAAGGTAGAACTATGAGATTAGATAAATATTTAAAAATTTCACGTTTAATTAAAAGAAGAACCATTGCTAACGAAGCCTGTGATGCAGGAAGAGTATTTGTGAATGATAAACCCGCAAAGGCATCTGTAAATGTAAAAGTGGGAGATATTATTGCCATTCAGTTTGGAAATAAAGAAGTAAAAGTAGAAGTTTTGGATGTACAGGAAACTGTAAAAAAAGAAGAAGCCAAAGAATTGTTCCGTTATCTATAGTAGAATCGGTAATATTTCAAGCGCCCCTCTCATATGATTTAAAGAAATAATGGGTAATTGAGAATCAAATACTCATATTTCTATTAAGGCATAGATGGGAGGAAGTAATGGAAGATTTAAACAGTATAAATAAGCGTCAGCATAAAATGGTAGTGAATAATCGAAAAAATGGTTCGTTAACCGGTGTGAAAGATGTGATTGCCTTTGATGAAGGTGAAGTGATTCTGGAAACAGATATGGGTGTTCTGGTGATAAAAGGACATGACCTTCACGTAAAACGTCTGAATCTGGAGAATGGGGAAGTGGATCTCGAAGGACAAATGGATTCCTTTTTTTATTCGGAACAGAAGCACTCCGGCAATAGAGGGGAATCGTTTCTGGGAAGACTGTTTAAGTAAAGGTGCGTATGGTATCTAGCGTATATTGGGAATGGGAACTTTTACTACAGACGATAAAGCTGGGAATAAAATTGGCTTTTGTTTATGATGGAATCCGAATATTTCGTATTTTGATGAACCATAGAAATATATTTATTTCTTTAGAAGATCTCTTTTTTTGGATATATGCGACATGGATTATTTTCAATCTGCAATTAGAACAAAGTGATGGTGTGTTGCGTGGATTTTCCATTTTAGGGATGCTTTTAGGGATGTTTTTGTATAATAAGATTCTGGGCGAAAGGCTGCTTTTTCTGGCAGAAAAAGGAATTGGTCTTTTTAAAAGGCAGTTGACGGAAACCGGAAAAATGTTTAAGATTAAATTATGTAAACATAAGGATGTTTGTACAAAAATTAGGAGTAAACATGGCAAAAAGAAAGATTCGAGTAAGAAAAAAGAAGCAGAACAGCTTAGCAATGCTGCTGGTCATGATGGTAGTGTTGGTGATGTTAGTGGTAGTAGCTGTAAACAACTATAATCTGAAAAAAAAGCTTGCTCAGTATCGTGAGAAAGAACAGATGTTAACAGAGCAGCTGGAAGCAGAAAGAGAAAGAACAGAAGAAATCGAAGAGTTCGAAAAATATACAGAGACTAAGAAGTACATAGAAGAGGTAGCGAGAGAAAAATTGGGACTTGTATATGAAGATGAAATTATAATACAGACAGAGGATGATTAAAAAGTTGTAAAGTGATTTGCAACTTTTTTTTATGCGTACTCCGCGGTGATGAAAAATACTACGCATTCCGCTATGGCGCGAAGAATGCGCTTTTGCGCGTATTCTTTTTAAAAATGTATTCATACTTTGACAAATATTGCGTGTGAATCAGTGTATAATGCTTCCCATACTTAAAGTATGTATCCATATAGTAAAAAAGAATCTTTAAGGCAGGAGGATTGAAAATGATGCAAAAGTCCACTTACAGAGAAGCGGAAGGTTCGCTATTGTTACAATATGAAAAGAAGAGGATTCGGGAATGTGCAGGAACATTACATAATCTGGCGTCAGCATTTTTAATAGAAGAGAAAGAAGAAGCGGGGGAGCAGGACAGACAAAATTTATTTTTGAAAAGAAGGTTGAAAGAGAATCGTGTTCTTATGGCCGATCACTTAAAGGAAATTGCAGCAATTATGCAAAAAACTGCCGAGGAAAAAATAAAAATTATCCGTCTGGGTGAAAAAAAAGAAAAGCAGATGGCCAAAATGCTATTTCTGGAAGGTCTGGTGTTAGAAGATTTTTATTTATTGGAAAAAGAAAATGGCAGAAAAGAAGCAGTCATTCGTATTTATCAGAACAATCTTCATGGAAAAAATAAATTTTATTCCACGGAAGAAGTCGGAGCATTTTTGTCTGTGTTCCTCAATCTACGACTGGTAGCGTCTGCGGGAACCCCTTTCTTTATTTTGGACAAGCCGGAAAATTTCTGCTTTGAGGAAGACTCCAAATACATGGTTCTAACGGGATATGCCAAAACTGTCAAAGAAGGAGAAAAAATATCCGGAGATAGCTATGCATTTTTTGAAACCGATGAAAAGAAATTTTTTTCGATTTTATCGGATGGAATGGGGTCTGGTGAAAGGGCAGAAGAAGATAGTGTGGCAGTGCTTGAAATGGCGGAGCAGTTTTTGAGTGGAGGATTTTCGGCTACTTTAACTGCTAAAATGATTAATGATACCATTCTGGCAGGCGGTGAAGGGAAAAATATGTCTACGTTAGATATGTGCAGCATTGATCTATATACCGGGGAATCAGAATTTTTAAAAGTGGGTGCGGCATATGGATTATTAAAACGTGATGGATATGTAGAAAAGATTCCGTCCATTAGTCTTCCGTTAGGGGTGTTCTATGATTTGGAAATGAATCAGTATCAAAAGCAGCTTTTGGATGGAGATTATATATTTTTGTTTAGTGATGGTGTTTTGGATCATTTCATCGGAGAAGAGGGAGAAGCATTTTTAAAAGAAATTATAGCGCAGATTCCTTACAGAAGACCTACAGAAATGGCAGGGCATATTATGAAGCATGCCATTTCCGCTTCCGGGGGAAGAATAAAGGATGATATGACGGTATTGGTCATGGGAATCTGGGAAAACATAGAGTAAGATTGCTTTTAGAACAGAAAATGTGATACTATCATTATGAATAATTAGCATTGCAAGATATGTAATACTATATTAGGAATGTACAAAGCCCAACTAGAGGTCTGGAAAAGCAAAATGATTCAAAAAGTAATTACATTTATGGAAAAGCATAATATGATTTCAGAAGGCGATTTGGTGGCAGCAGGTGTTTCCGGTGGAGCGGATTCCCTGTGCCTGCTTTTCGTCCTTTTAGAATATCAGAAAAAAGTGCCTTTCGATTTAGTGGTAGTTCATGTAAATCATCGGATTCGTAAAGAGGCCGGATTGGATGCCGATTTTGTTAGAGAAATTTGCAACAGAGAAAAGATTCCTTTTTATTTGAAGGAAGCAGAAGTGGAAAAGATAGCGAAAGAACAACGTTTATCTGAGGAAGAGGCAGGAAGAAAAGTAAGATACGAAGCCTTTGATGAAGCGTTGCATTGGTTTAAAAAACAAGAATCCGGGAAGAAGATTGGAGAAAGTAAAGTTGCAGTAGCTCACCATCAGGGAGATTCGGCAGAAACCTTGCTTTTTCACCTGTTCCGAGGGACCGGAATTTATGGAATGACCGGGATTTTACCGGTAAATGGGAATATTATCCGTCCGTTGCTTACTTGCGGCCGGAGAGAAATAGAAGAGTATCTGAGGAAAAGAGGACAGAGGTGGTGTATAGATTCTACCAATGAGGAAGATACTTATACAAGAAATAAAATCCGTCATCATATTTTAGGTTATGCAGACAGTGAAATTAATGAGAAAGCTACAGAACATGTAGCGAAAGCGGCATTGCAGATGGTTTCCTTAAGAGAATATCTGGAATGTGAAGTGAAACAAATGATGTTGGAAATTACAAACAGGGAAGAAGGGGTTATCAGCGTTGATATTCAGAAACTGAAAACCTATCCGGGGCTACTTCAAAGTCAGCTTTTGCTTACTTTGATTGGTGAAATGATACCGGGAAGGAAAGACATAGGTTCAGAACATATACAGGGAATTCTTGATTTGTTGGAGAAAACCGGAACCAAAAGAATGAACCTGCCCCAAAATCTGGAAGTGGTGAAAGAATACCAGACTTTGTGGATAAAAAGGCGGGAAAGTTCGTCTGTTGTTGAAAAGAAAAAAGCGGATTTAGAAAAAAGTAAAAATCCCAATACTATTTCATGGGAAAAACAGGAGTTAGAACTAGAAATAGGGAAGGATTATTGTCTGGAAGATGGCAGTATTTTAGAATTATCTCTTATAAATTCCCAAGAATTGGAGGGAATTGAAGAAAAAAAGTATACGAAATACTTTGATTATGATAGAATTAATAGTTGTTTGAAGTTGCGTTTCAGGCAAGGCGGTGATTATTTAACGATTAATGATTCGGGACAGAAGAAATCTCTGAAAGAGTATTTTATTGACGAAAAGGTTCCCGCATCCATACGTTATAAGATACCCGTAATTGCAGATGGAAATCATATCTTATGGACCATAGGATATCGAATCAGCGCATATTATAAAGTGACGGAAGAAACAAAGAAAGTAGTACAAATGACTGTACGGAGGGATGAAAATGTCAGAAAGAATTAGCATTTTATTATCAGAGGAAGAAGTAGACAAAAGAATTAATGAAATCGGAAAACAGATCAGCAAGGACTATGCAGGAAAGGAAATTCATCTTATCTGTGTATTAAAAGGCGGCGTTTTCTTTATGTGTGAATTGGCCAAGAGAATTGACGCACCTGTTTCTATGGACTTTATGGCAATTTCCAGTTATGGTGCGGATACAAAATCCAGTGGAATTATTAAAATTATTAAAGACTTAGATGAATCTATCAAGGGAAAAGATGTTTTAGTAGTGGAAGATATCGTGGACTCCGGAAGAACTTTGAGCTATTTATTGGAGATGTTAAAAGACAGAAAACCAAACAGTTTAAAACTTTGTACCCTGCTTGACAAACCGGACAGAAGAGTAGTTGATGTTCACGTTGATTATACAGGATTCCAGATTCCGGATGAATTTGTAGTAGGTTACGGTCTGGATTATGCGCAGAAATATAGAAATCTTCCTTATATTGGTGTAGTACATCTGAATGAGGAATAATTAGGAGGAAATTTGTGGTTAAAAATGGTAAAGGTTTTAATTTAAGTTTCTTTGTTATGTTAGGAATCATGCTTTTGATGATGTACATTAACAGCATGAATACCACAGAAGAAACTTATACCAATGGTGCTCTGGTAACGGATTTGGCAGCCGGGAATGTCAGTAGTGTTTCCATTCAGCCGAATGAGCAGACTCCCACAGGTTCTGCCAGAGTGGTATTGAAAGGCGGAGAGGTTAAAATCCTCTATGCAACAGATGTAAATGAGTTGCAGGATACATTGGCGCTTTATGGTATCGATCCTATGGTAAAAGATGTTCCCCAGGAAAGCTGGTTTGAAGAATATGGTATGCCGCTTCTTTTGGCTTTAGGTGTGGGTATTCTGGTAATTTACCTTATGAATATGCAAGCAGGCGGCGGTGGCGGCGGAAATGCCAAGATGATGAATTTTGGAAAGAGCCGTGCAAAAATGACTCATGGGGATAATAAGATTAATCTGGATAGTGTTGCCGGATTAAAGGAAGAAAAAGAAGAATTGGAAGAAATCGTGGAATTCTTAAAAGAGCCCGGAAAATTTACAAATGTAGGTGCACGAATTCCAAAAGGTGTCTTGTTAGAGGGACCTCCGGGAACCGGTAAAACACTTCTTGCAAAAGCGGTGGCAGGAGAGGCAAATGTTCCGTTCTTCAGTATTTCCGGTTCTGATTTTGTGGAAATGTTTGTAGGTGTTGGTGCATCCCGAGTAAGAGACTTATTTGAAGACGCTAAGAAAAATGCACCATGTATTGTTTTTATTGATGAAATTGACGCGGTAGCCAGAAGACGTGGTACCGGTATGGGTGGCGGCCATGATGAACGAGAACAGACTTTGAACCAGCTTTTGGTAGAAATGGATGGTTTCGGCACCAATGAGGGAATCATAGTAATGGCAGCGACCAACCGTGTTGATATTCTGGATCCGGCGATTCTTCGTCCGGGACGATTTGACCGTAAGGTTACAGTAGGAGTTCCTGACGTAAGAGGAAGAGAAGAGATATTAAAAGTTCATGCCAAGAACAAACCTCTTGGAGAGGACGTAGATTTAAAACAGATTGCCCAGACAACAGCCGGCTTTACCGGTGCGGATTTGGAAAATCTGTTAAACGAGGCAGCGATTCAGGCAGCAAAAGAAAACCGTGCATTTTTGAAACAGGAAGATATTAAAAAATCCTTTATTAAAGTTGGAATCGGTGCAGAAAAGAAAAGCCGTCTTGTTTCTGATAAGGACAAGAGAATCACTGCTTATCATGAAGCCGGTCATGCAATTCTTTTCCATGTTCTTCCTGATGTGGGACCTGTTTATACGGTTTCTATTATTCCAACAGGAATCGGTGCGGCCGGTTATACCATGCCTCTTCCGGAAAAAGATGAAATGTTCATGACAAAAGGAAGAATGCTTCAGGATATTAAGGTATCTCTTGGCGGACGTATTGCAGAAGAAATTATTTTTGATGATATCACTACAGGTGCTTCCAGTGATATTAAGAAAGCTACTCAGACTGCCAGAAGAATGGTAACTCGTTACGGTATGTCTGATAATATCGGTGTCATCAATTATGATGACGATGGTGATGAAGTCTTTATTGGAAGAGACTTGGCTCATGCTAAGAGTCACAGTGAATATATCACCGGAGAAATTGATAAAGAAGTAAAAGCTATTATCGACGAGTGTTATAAAGATGCTAAGAGAATTATTTTAGAGCACAGACATGTTCTGGACAGCTGTGCAGAGCTTCTTTTAGAAAAGGAAAAGATTACAAGAGAAGAATTTGAAGCCTTATTTGTATAAAACTAACAAAAACTAAGGGTAAAAATTGTAAAGTTTGTGCAAACTTTGTATTTACCAAATTGGGGTGTTCTGCTATTATACTACTTGTAACCCCCCAATACATTATATAGTTTTTTGCTATACCCCATAAGAAAGAAATACCTTCTCTAAGAAGGACAGCAATCCCCTTGCTGTCCTTTTTTACTGTCTTTTTAGAGAGTTTTTGTCTGATAATTGTTGCACAAATAGGAGTTTTTTCTTATAATAAATGTAAGTGTGTGGAAATAAAAAGGAAACGAGGACATTTTATGGCTACAATGGATTTTGATCATTTATCAAAGAGACAATTGCAGCACTATTATGTAAATAGTATGCGTCCGGTCTTAGATAAAAAAGCCTTATATAGCGACACTACAGAAGAGTACTTAATTCCCCCGGAACCGAATCCTTATACAGAAGTAACGGTTCGCTTCCGTTCTGCAAAGAACAATATTGATAATGTGTATTTTGTCTGTAAGGGACAAAAACATATGATGCTAAAATCATATTCCGATGATTTATTTGATTATTATGAAATAGAGTATCAGTTAGATAACGAGAAAATTACTTATTATTTTGAAATAAAAGCAGCACAGTTGGTATGTTATTTTGATATGCGTGGGGTAGCGAAAAGCGCAGACAGCATTTATGAATTTGTCATCATTCCGGGATTTAAGACACCGAAATGGGCAAAAGGCGCTGTAATTTATCAGATATATGTGGATCGCTTTTGTAATGGAGATACTTCCAACGATGTTTTAAGTAATGAGTATGTATATATTGGAGATAAGGTCCGTCATGTAGATGACTGGTACCAAAATCCTGCATCTATGGATGTAAGGAACTTTTATGGCGGAGACTTACAAGGGGTAATTGATAAATTGGATTATCTTCATGATCTGGGGATTGATGCCATTTATTTTAATCCTTTATTTGTATCTCCATCCAATCATAAGTATGATATACAGGACTATGATAATATTGATCCTCATATTGGTAAGATTGTTTATGACGAAGGCGAACTTTTGCGTGATGATCAGTATGAGAATAAAGATGCAACACGATATATCAATCGTGTAACAGATAAACGAAATCTGGAAGCCAGTAATCAATTATTTATTAAATTAGTGGAAGAAGCGCACAAGCGTGGTATCAAAGTTATTATTGACGGAGTATTTAATCATTGTGGATCCTTTAATAAATGGCTGGACAGAGAACGTATTTATGAAAATGCACCCGGATACGATAAAGGGGCATATGTGGATAAGAATAGTCCATACAATGAGCACTTCCATTTTTATGAGGAAAATAAATGGCCATATAATGGAAGTTATGACGGCTGGTGGGGACATGATACTTTGCCCAAATTAAATTATGAGAAATCCAGAGCTTTGTATGATTATATTTTATACATAGGAAGAAAATGGGTTTCACCTCCGTATAATGTAGACGGATGGAGATTAGATGTGGCAGCGGACTTGGGACATTCTCCGGAATTTAATCATAAGTTCTGGAAAGATTTCCGTAATACAGTAAAATCAGCGAATCCAAATGCACTGATTCTGGCAGAACATTATGGAGATCCATCTTCGTGGTTACAGGGAGATCAGTGGGATACGGTTATGAACTATGATGCCTTTATGGAACCGATTACCTGGTTCTTGACCGGGATGCAGAAACATAGTGATGACTTCCGACATGATATGTTGGGCAATGCTGCTAACTTCTGGGGTTCTATGCAGTACCATACCACTCATTTTACCATGCCTTCTTCCCAGGTGGCTATGAATGAACTTTCCAATCATGACCATTCACGTTTTTTAACCAGAACTAATCGTGTAGTAGGAAGAATTAATAATCTGGGACCGGAAGCAGCAAATCAGGGAATCAATAAAGCGGTTATGCGTGAAGCAGTATTGTTCCAGATGACCTGGCTGGGAGCGCCGACGATATATTATGGAGACGAAGCAGGGGTTTGTGGATTTACAGACCCGGATAACAGAAGAACTTATCCATGGGGCAGAGAAGATCAGGAAATGATAGCTTTTCATAAATCCATGATTCGAATTCATAAAGAAAATCAGGAATTTATAGATGGTTCTCTTAAATTTGTATTGTCAGAACATAATGTAATTGCTTATGGTAGAATGCGAAAGGGAGAAGCTTCCCTGATTGTTATTAATAACAGTGAAGAAACCATTACAAGAGACATCGCGGTATGGTATCTTGGTGTTCCGATGGAAAGTGTTATGGAACAGGTTATGCTTACCACAGCAGAGGGATTTGATGATAAAATAGAAGAACATATGGTAATCGCAGGAAGAGTACAGGTAGAATTACCTAAGACATCAGCTATTGTTTTAAAATATCGTAAAATTCCCAGAAAAAAGTTCTTGCAATTTGAATAACATTATGATATAAATTTATATTGTCAGGTCTTGGTAAAACGAGACCTAATAAATGGATGGATTCCCGAGCGGCCAAAGGGGGCAGACTGTAAATCTGTTGTCGACGACTTCGAAGGTTCGAATCCTTCTCCATCCATTACTGTGAAGTAAGTTTAAGGAGACAGTGCTTGCACGTATGCTCCTCGTAGTTAACCGAAAAGCAGTTATGCCGCAGTGGCGGAACTGGCAGACGCACAGGACTTAAAATCCTGCGGGAC
>CAZSBV010000064.1:0-9366 GCA_964605105.1 uncultured Lachnospiraceae bacterium
TGTTGCCAGCGTCAGATTTTGAGTCTGATGCGTCTGCCATTCCGCCACTCCTGCAGCTAGTCTTTAACGACCGAACATTATATTATCACATTTTTTCGCTAAAGACAAGTACCTTTTTCAATTTTTTTAATTTATTTTTTACATAATTTAATAAAATTGATTCTATCTTAGATAAAGTTTATGATTTCTTATCCAAGTCTCAATCTAAAATTTTAACTTTGAATAAAAATCCATACCGTCAAAGGTTGCAAAATAATCCTTTGGTGTTTCAGCTCTACGAATCAACTGAACTTCACCATTTTCTTTTAACAATAATTCTGCTGATTTTAATTTACCATTATAGTTATATCCCATGGCAAATCCATGCGCTCCTGTATCATGAATTACCAGCATATCACCTTTATCAATCTTAGGTAATTTTCTATCAATCGCAAATTTATCATTATTTTCACATAACGAACCTACTACATCATAGGTATGATCACATGGCTCATCCTCTTTTCCCATGACTGTAATATGATGATATGCGCCATACATAGCCGGTCTCATCAGGTTTACTGCACAGGCATCACAGCCTACATACTCTTTATGGGTATGTTTTTCATGAATAACAGTTGTTACCAAATGTCCATAAGGTGCCATCATGAATCTTCCAAGCTCAGTGTAAATAGCTACATCGTCCATTCCTGCCGGAACCAAGACTTCTTCATAAGCTTTTCTAACGCCCTCACCAATAGCATAAATGTCATTTGAATTCTGATCCGGTTTATAAGGAACACCTACTCCACCGGACAAATTGATAAAGGAAATATGAGCTCCTGTTTTTTCCTTTAATTCAACAGCTAACCTGAAAAGCTGTTTTGCCAATGTAGGATAATAATCATTAGTTACGGTATTGCTTGCCAGGAAAGAATGAATTCCAAAATTCTTTACGCCTTTCTCTTTCATGATGCGGTACGCGTCAAAAATCTGTTCTGTAGTCATTCCATATTTGGCATCTCCGGGATTATCCATAATGCTATTACTGATTTTGAATACTCCACCCGGATTATAACGACAGCTCATGGTTTCCGGAAGTTTTCCTACAATATTTTCAACAAACTCAATGTGAGTGATATCATCTAAGTTAATAATTGCGCCTAATTTATGGGCATAAGCATACTCATCTGCCGGAGTTTCATTGGAAGAAAACATAATGTCTTTTCCATCCAATCCCATAGCTTCTGATAACATTAATTCTGTCAAAGAAGAACAGTCGCATCCACACCCTACTTCTCTAAGAATGTCAATCAAATATGGATTCGGGGTTGCTTTTACAGCAAAATATTCCTTAAAGCCTTTATTCCAACTGAAAGCCTCTTTTAATGCTTTGGCATTTTCCCTGATTCCCTTTTCATCATAAATATGAAAAGGTGTAGGATATGTTTTTACAATTTCCTCTAATTTTTCTTTTGTTACAAAAGGTTTCTTACTCATTTCTTCCCTTTCCTGTATTCTAATTTTCTAACTGTTACATTTTGTATCTAAATATTTTATAAGATACATATTGTTTCATAATATCTTATTAAGCAACTAATATCAAGATATTTCAATTTTATAACAGATTCTTTCTAAGTTCAGCACCGGACAATGGACTCAAATATGCCGGCGGTACATCAAATACTGTTTTGCAACCTGTCATACCTTCCTGACTCATACGATAAGCTGCTCTTGCATAGGCTACGATTACAGATGCTGTAAATTCCGGATTAGAATCTAACTTCAAACTGTATTCAATCAAATGTTTATGCTCTTTGTCCATGCCGGTTACTCCGCTTCTAAGAACAAAACCACCATGTGGAATTCCACTGTGATTTGCTTTCAATTCTTCCTCAGAAATGAAGTGAACTGTAGTATCATAATCTGCAAAATAATTTGGCATATTCTTAATTGTTTCTTCAATTTTGGCTTTATCAGCACCTTCTTTGGCTACTACAAAACATTCTCTGATGTGCTTTTCTCTTGTAGTCAGTTCCGGATTACTTCCACTTCTCACTGCATCCAACGCTGCATCTACAGGAATTGTATACTGTTTTGCATCTTGAACACCTTCCACACGACGAATCGCATCAGAATGTCCCTGACTTACACCCTTGCCCCAGAAAGTATAATCCTTTCCTTCCGGTAGAATTACATTTCCATACAAACGATTCAACGAAAACATTCCCGGGTCCCAGCCTACAGAAATCATAGCCGTTGTATTATTCTCTTTTGCAGCTGCATCTACTGCTTCAAAATGTTCCGGAATCTTAGCATGAGTATCAAAGCTATCTACTACATTAAAATATTTTGCATATTCAGGAGTCTGTTTTGGTAAATCTGTTGCACTTCCGCCACATAAGATCAAAACATCTATTCTTTCTTTCATTTCCGGCAGACAAGCATCGCTCAAAACAGGAACATTTTCCATTCTGATTTTTAAATCCTCCGGATTTCTTCTGGTAAAAACTGCCACCAATTCCATATCCGGATTCTGGCAAATTGCACTCTCCACACCTTTTCCTAAATTCCCATAGCCTAAAATACCAATTCTAATCATATTATTCTCCTCTTCTTATTCTTGATTTTTTACTTTTGATCAATCCTATATCGCTTTCTTTTTAAGAGATACCGTTATTCTTTCGCATATCTATTATGAAATTCCTTCCATCTCCAGCAAACGAATTTTATTTCTTAAAGCTTCTTTCATAATAGTAACAAGGTTTTTCTGTCCAGAATAAAGACAAGTATCTGAACTCTTCCCTTGCAATTCTCCCGTTAAAACATAAGTAGAATCTGTAATTAATCTTATTTGTCCGACTTCCGGCTCATCTTTGTAAAATTTGGTTGCCAGATGACTATAATCTCTGTCACTCATTAAAACAATTTTCAAATTTCTTTTCTTAGCTTCCGATAATACTTCTTCAAATTCTTTTATAATATTACCACTGGCCGCTAAATATAACCTCAATTCACAATGTTCGATCATATATTGAATCTTGTCCTTTATATTTCGATACCCCTGAATGGTAAGATATCCCTCTTCCTTTGGTAGTACCTTTGGCATATGCTCTATTAAAAACTGTTTATCCTCTTCCAAATGACGTAATTTATTTGTCAAAAATTCTTCCGGACTTACTGCACTATATAGCGTCGTATTCGACTCCGTAACAACGGCGGCTCCTTTATCTGCCAGGACATTCAATGCACCATATACATTCGATCGGGAAATTCCGGTCAGTTTACTTGCCTCGTATCCCGTCAACTTTCCATGTTCCCACAAACATGTATATACTATAGCTTCCTGACGACTCATGTTAAAATGCATAAGTCTTTCAATAACATCTGTCTTTTCCATATCTCTCTTTCCGTTTGTAGTAGTTTTTTTTAGTACTACTTTTTAAAGCTTACTCTGTTCCTTTTCTAAAGTCAAGCCTTTTTCTATTTTTTCGTTACTTTTAAAAAAACTTATTAAAACCATTTTTACTAAACGAAAAAATCTCTTATGATTTTTCCCAATCATAAGAGACTTTTGCAAGTTTTTCTTTCATATTTTGCATCTTTTTACTTAACCTGCAAGCACAACTGCAATTTTTTAAATATTCTCTATTTGCCAATCAATTGGCTCTATTCCGTTTTCAATTAAAAATTCATTTGCCTGACTAAAATGTTTACATCCGAAGAATCCTCTATAGGCAGATAAAGGACTGGGATGAGGTGCCTTCAAAATTAAATGTTTTGGGTTATTTAACATAGAAATTTTGCTTTGTGCCGGTCTTCCCCACAAAAAATAGACAATTGGCCTATCAATTTTATTTACTTCCCTGATTACCGCATCTGTAAATTGCTCCCAGCCTTTTCCCTGGTGAGAATTGGCCTGATGAGCACGTACCGTCAACACCGTATTCAAAAGTAACACGCCTTGATCTGCCCATTTTTTCAAATATCCGTTATTCGGAATATAACAGCCGCAATCGGTTTCCAATTCTTTATATATATTTTGTAAGGACGGTGGAATATCCTGTCCGGGAAGTACCGAAAAGCTCATCCCATGTGCCTGTCCCACATTATGATATGGATCCTGTCCCAACAAAAGCACCTTTACGTCCTTTAAAGGTGTGGTATGAAATGCATTAAATATATCATCTGCTGGTGGATATACTATCCCTTTACTATATTCCTGTTTTACAAAATAAAATAATTCCTTATAATAATCTTTTTTAAATTCTGACTGTAAGGCAGGTAACCAGTCATTATTTATCATAGCCATAATAAAACACCTCATATTTATACTTTAAGCGCGAAAATCACCTTTGATTCACGCGCTTTATCTAATTCCTGCTATAATCTTACAGATACACCTTCGCTTCTCAAATATTCCTTTACCTGACGAATTTCAAGTTCCTTAAAATGGAATAAGGACGCTGCCAGAGCCGCATCTGCTTTTCCAACAGTTAATGCCTCTTTGAAATGCTCCAGTTTTCCTGCACCACCCGAAGCAATTACCGGAATCTTTACATTTTCTGCAATCTGTCTGGTCAATTCCAAATCATATCCTGCTTTGGTTCCGTCTCCATCCATACTGGTTAATAAGATTTCACCTGCACCTAATTTCTCAGCCTTCATTGCCCATTCTACAGCATCAATCCCCATATCCAGTCTTCCACCATGTTTGTAGATATTAAACCCGCTTCCATCAGCTCTTCTTTTTGCATCAATAGCTACCACAACACATTGACTTCCAAACTTCTCTGCTGCTTCTGAAATCAAAGCAGGTCTGTCTATAGCAGATGAATTCACTGAAATCTTATCCGCACCTTCTCTAAGAAGCATCTTAAAATCATCTACCGTACGTATTCCACCACCTACCGTAAAAGGAATAAATACTTTACTTGCCACCTTACGAACCATATCTACCACAGTTTCTCTTCCATCTGAAGACGCTGTAATATCCAAAAATACTAATTCATCAGCCCCTGCTGCGTCATAGGCCGCTGCAATTTCAACCGGGTCACCTGCATCCTGAAGATTTACAAAATTTACACCTTTTACAACTCTTCCGTTATGTACGTCCAAACACGGAATAATTCTCTTTGTAAACATATCATCGATCCTCCTTGGAAATTTTCAAAAAGTTTTCTAATATTTTTAATCCTACAGAAGAACTTTTTTCCGGATGGAACTGACAAGCAAACACATTACCTTTTTCTACCGAAGCATGGATATTGGTTCCGTAATCTGTAGCTGCAACAACAATTTCACTTTCCTTCGCTTCCAAATAGTAGGAATGTACAAAATATACATAACTATCTTCCGCAATACCTTCATATAATCTTCCCTGATTCGGATATTTTAAGGAATTCCAACCTATATGCGGAATTTTCAAGTCATCTTTATCCGGTATTCTTTTAATTTCACCTTTTAAGATACCTAAACCATCTACACCAGGTGTTTCCTCACTTTTTTCAAATAATAACTGAAGACCTAAACATATTCCCAAAAATGGAATTTCTCGTTTCACAACTTCCTGAATCACAGGAATCAAGCCGTAATTATGTAATTTTTCCATAGCATCTCCAAATGCTCCCACTCCTGGTAGAATCACACTTGATGCGCTTAGAATTTCCTCCGGATTTCGAGTAATAACGGCTTCTTCACCAAGAAATTGAATTGCTTTTTCAACACTCTTTATATTTCCTGCATCATAATCAATAATTGCGACCATAATTATGTCTCCTAATAATTCTTAATTCTGGAATATCTCTTCCTCTTCCGGAAGCATATCATTCTGATTCATCTGACTGGAAGAATCATTTGTATAGGACTTACCTTCCACTAAAGCTTCCAGTTTTCTCGTATAAACTGCATCGCTCTCTTCATTTACTAATTCCAATGCCTCTTCTTCAGATAAATGATATTTACTATTTAAAATTTCAAGAATCTGTTCATAAATTTCACTTACCTGTGAAAGAACATTATATTCTTCTGCTTTTAGGAATACATCAAATTTTACTTTCACTGCATCTAATAAAGAATGAAGCGCTTTTACTTCTTTATTCATCTTCAAGTAGTTGTTGTATCCATCCAAATTACTCTGCATACGAAGAATCGTGGTTGCTCCCTGGAAACGCTTTTCATCCTCTTCTGACAACGTTTGTCCATAATATTCTTTATATGCCTCATAATAATCACCCTTATCATATGCTCTACGCGCTCTCGACTGAGTTAACATAGGCGGTACTAAGGTTTCTATTAATAAAATCAATGCTAATACCGAAAATCCAAAAATAAAAGTAACGATAATCTTCTTTCTCGGAATCTTTCTTTCCGGAACTGCTGTTTCTAAATCCTTTGATGGTTTTTGTTTCTTTGGTTTCTTTTCTTTCTTTGGTTTTTCCTTTTTAGGTTTCTTTTCTTTCTTAGGCTTTTCTTTTTTCTCTTTTTTCGCCTTTTCTTTTTTCTTGTCTTTACCTTTAATCTTTTTGTCTGCTTCCTGATCTAACTCATTCAGAATCGCTTTATTTTCTTCTGATAAATTGATGCCTGTTTCCTCACCACTCTCGTCATCCGGAACTTCTTCCAATAATGCTGAAGCTATCTTTGCCAAAAATTCTTTTAAGTTAAATGGCTTTTTCTCCTTTTTAACCTTTTCTTTTTTCTCTTTCTTCTTCTGTTTTTTTCCTTCGCTTGTTTCTTCTTTTTTAACATTCCCTGAAGAATTACCAGCAGACAAAATAGCCTCTAATTCTGCTTCATCTACTTCCAGAGCCTCTTCCAATTCCCCTAAATCAGGAGTTGTGGCTTCTGCTTCTTCCAGCATACGTAAAAGCGCACTATTTTCCTCCAGTGCTTCATCACTTTCAGACATACTAAGTAAAGCCTCGATTTCCGCCATATCACCATCATCTGACATTTCAAAAGAAATAGGCTGTTCTTCATACATATTGCCATTGCTATCTTTAGCAGCACTCAACAAAGCATCAATGCTGTCTTCATCCATAAGCTGGACATCATCAATACTATCACTTTCACTCAGCTTAGCTTCTTCCTGCATTTCCGCCATTAACTGGGCCAGCATAGACGAAGTTTCTGTACTTTCTGCCCCCTTTGGTACTTCTGTATCTTCCAATATCTCAGACATAACATCATATTCCGGCTCTTCATATGCCAAAAGCTGCTCTCCAAATTCAGCTTCTAAATCCTCTAAAGAATCCAAGTTCTCTATTCCCTCTACAGCGATTTCTTCTATCTCTGTACCACCATTGATATCTTCATCGGCAACTCCCGCTAATAATGCATCTATCATCGCCTGATCCATTTTTCCCATTCCTGCATCTGACATTGGCACTTCTGGTTCTTCCGGTTCTTCTTCTTCTCCTGCTGCTCCTGCTAATAATGCATCTATCATCGCCTGATCCATCTTTCCCATTCCTGCATCTGACACAACCGGTTCTTCTTCAATCTCATTTTGCAGTCCGAATCTGGCAAGTGATGACTCCTCTGTTGTCTCCTGACCCATTGACTTCAACAGTTCATCCAAATAATCTTCATTTGATTTCATGATTTATCCTCCAAAAAGGTTTACATGTATTTCTAGTCTTACTTTAATACTGCACTTTTATATCAAATACCTAATTTTTTAAACTTCTTTACTCGTTAGTTTAACATAATCTATATGTTTATACAATTTGATTTCTTAAGAAATCAATAGGATTTTCCTTAATTGAAATTCCCTTTTCTTTTATATCTTCTGTCAATTGATATAACTGTTCATGAACTCGTACAAATTTTGCTTTATTATTTATAAAAGCGACCTTCTCAAACGGCCATCTGATTACCGTTGGATATTTCATTCCCACTCCAAGTTCTAAAACGCAGATTCTTTTATTTAAACTTCCCTGTAACCATTTTATATACAGATTCCATTTCTTTAAATATCCTTCTTCGCTATATTTTTTTGCGCCGATAAGATTCATTACAAGTTTCTTTCCACATTTAGGACAGATTGGTTCCTGTCCTTTTTCTAACACATCTTCATATATCTCCAATGGATAAATATCCTCAGAACAAACTTCTTCACATTGTAAAAATGAATGACTTCCGCAAGGTGCTACGATTCTATCCGGTTTGATATTGGTTTTATATATTTTGTCATCTGTACATAAAGTCACAACAAAATAATTCTTCCCTTCTAATAATTTTTCCAAATTATTGTATGCCTCAAAAACTTCCCCTTCTGTACAAGTCTCAAGATATTTTTTTCTTGCATATTCATCCAAAATTGTAATATTTTTTTCGTCTGCAACCTCTACATTTTCAAATTTATCCTGAAATGCTTCTCCAATGCCTACTAATACCATATCCGCATCTTTAAAATATTCACTTAAATTCATTTAATCTTGATCCTCTCTATTCATCGTTCACATTTTATTCTAATTATGGTTTTGGAAAATGAAACATCACTAAAAATATTACTATTTCCTTTAAATACCATTTTAACATTTAAAAAGCAGGGAACTAATTCCCTGCTTTTTATATAATAAATTATTTTTCAAGAACTAATTTATCAATCTCACGAACTAAGTTACCGATTTCAGGCTTAGATAATTGTGCATCTGCTCCTAACGCTTCACCTTTTCTTCTCATTTCTTCATTTACCAAAGATGAGAAAATAACAACCGGAATATCTTTAGTCGCATCATCCTCTTTAATTAATTTTGTTAATCGATGTCCATCCATCAGAGGCATTTCAATATCTGTAATTACACACTGTACATGCGCTTCCAAATCACCATGTTCTTTACATTCGCAAATAAAGCTCCATGCTTCTTCACCATTCTCTGTACGAGTAAGATTAGTATATCCAGCCTTCTTTAAAGAATCTACGATTAACTTATTTAATAGAACAGAATCCTCAGCAATCAGAATTGGCACGTCATTACGTTCTCTGCTTCCTAATTCATCAATTTCATTAATCTTCAATCCTGTTTCAGGATTAATATCTGTAACAATCTTTTCAAAATCAAGGATAATAATCAGTTTATCATTCTTTTTAATAATACCTGTCGAAATCCCTTCTTCTGTTGTAGAAATTGTTGCATTTGGTTTAATAATATCTTTCCATGAAACTCTATGAATTCCAACAACCTGTTCAACATGGAAAGCAATGTCTAATTTGTTAAAATTAGTTACGATAAATAATCCACCAGCATCAGATGTTCCTCTCTGCAAACAATTCTTTAAATCAATTGCAGTAATCATAGTATCACGTGGCATAAAAATACCTTCAATACTAGGATGTGCATTTGGAACAGGTGTAACATCCTGATATGTAATAATTTCTCTAAT
>CAZSBV010000065.1:0-9229 GCA_964605105.1 uncultured Lachnospiraceae bacterium
AAACAGGAGGATTAGAAAAATGGCTAGAGTATATAACTTTTCAGCAGGTCCGGCAGTTTTACCGGAAGAAGTATTGCGCGAAGCCGCAGAAGAAATGTTAGATTATAAGGGAACCGGAATGTCGGTTATGGAAATGAGCCATCGATCTAAGGCTTATGATACCATTATCAAAGAAGCAGAAGCGGATTTAAGAGATTTGATGGAAATTCCTGATAACTATAAAGTATTATTTTTACAGGGCGGAGCAAGTCAGCAGTTCGCCATGATTCCTATGAATCTGATGAAAAATAAAGTTGCGGACTATATCGTAACAGGACAGTGGGCTAAAAAAGCTTATCAGGAAGCTTGTAAATACGGAAAAGCAAACAAGATTGCAAGTAGTGAAGATGAAACCTTCTCTTATATTCCGGATTGTTCCGATTTACCGATTTCGGAAGATGCAGACTATGTATATATTTGTGAAAACAATACAATCTATGGAACTAAATTTAAAGAACTTCCAAATACAAAAGGAAAAACATTAGTAGCTGACGTATCCAGCTGTTTCTTATCTGAACCAGTGGATGTAAGTAAATATGGAGTTATTTACGGCGGTGTTCAGAAGAACATTGGACCGGCAGGTGTGGTAATTGTAATTATCAGAGAAGATTTGATTACAGAAGATACACTTCCCGGAACACCAACCATGCTTCAGTATAAGATTCATGCAGACAACGATTCTTTATATAATACACCACCTGCATATGGTATTTACATCTGTGGTAAAGTGTTTAAATGGTTAAAGAAACAAGGCGGTCTTGCAGCTATGAAAGTACATAACGAAGAAAAAGCAGCCATTCTTTATGATTTCTTAGACAACAGTAAGATGTTCAAAGGAACTGTTCGTAAAGAAGACCGTTCTTTAATGAATGTACCATTTGTAACAGGCGATGCTGATTTAGATGCTAAATTTGTAAAAGAAGCAAAAGAAGCAGGTTTTGAAAATTTGAAAGGCCATAGAAGCGTTGGTGGTATGCGTGCCAGCATTTACAATGCAATGCCAAAGGAAGGCGTTGTTAAATTAGTAGAATTTATGAAGAAATTCGAAGAAGAAAACTCATAGTGAGAGTATATCACGAGGCGTTTTTATAAGCGCAAGTGAGCAGGAGGAGATTATGTTTAAATATCATTGTTTGAACCCTATTTCTAAAGTAGGTACAGATAAATTTACTAACAATTATGTAAAAACAGAAACAATAGAGGAAGCAGACGGAATTCTGGTTCGTAGTGCAGCAATGCATGATATGGATTTACCAAAAGGATTATTGGCTGTAGCCAGAGCCGGTGCCGGAGTAAACAACATTCCTTTAGATAAATGTGCAAATCAGGGTATCGTAGTATTTAATACACCGGGAGCCAATGCCAATGGAGTTAAAGAACTTGTAATTGCAGGTATGCTTCTGGCAGCCCGTGATGTAGTTGGTGGTATTAACTGGGTAAGTGATAATACAGAAGATGAAAACATTGCAAAGACAGCTGAAAAACAGAAGAAAAATTATGCCGGAACAGAACTTTTCGGTAAAAAATTAGGTATCATTGGTCTTGGAGCCATTGGCGTTAAAGTAGCGAATGTTGCAAAACATATGGGTATGGAAGTATATGGTTATGATCCATATGTATCTGTAGATGCTGCATGGAACTTAAGCCGTGATGTAAGACATGTATTTAATGTAGACGAGATTTATGAAACATGTGATTTTATCACTGTACATGTACCATTGCTTGACTCTACACGTAAGATGATCAATGATGATGCTATTACAAAGATGAAAGACGGCGTTATCTTATTGAACTTTGCAAGAGACTTACTGGCAGATGAAGAAGCAGTTCTCCGAGGAATTAAAAATGGTAAGATTCGCAAATATGTATCCGACTTCCCAAATCCGACTACCGCAGGTCAGGAAGGCTGTATCGTAATTCCTCATTTGGGGGCTTCAACAGAAGAATCTGAAGATAACTGTGCTGTTATGGCAGTAAAAGAGATGATGAGTTATCTGGAAAGTGGAAATATTCAGAACAGCGTTAACTATCCAAACTGTGACATGGGTTACTGTGCACAGGCGGGTCGTGTGGCAATTTTCCACAGAAATATTAAGGGTATGATCAGTCAGTTCTCCACTGTTTTAGGTGATAATGGAATCAACATTACAGACATGATGAACAAATCCAAAGGAGAAGTGGCATACTCTATGTTTGATATTGAAACACCGGTCAATGACGAAATTGTAGCTCAGCTGGAAGCTATTGAAGGTGTTTTCCGTGTCAGAGTAGTAAAATAGAAAACAACAAAAGGGGCTGGATTCAGCCCCTTAATTAATGCATTGTTTTTGGTAGTCTTGTTAAAATAGGAATTAATAGAATTTTGGTTTTGAATTTTGACCTAAAATTTCCTTGTAATCTTCCTCAAATTTATTATTCTTTTCGATTGCAGCTTCCGTAGCAAGATCCATGTATTTAATAAATACGTCCTCAACAGGCATTTTATGAACCATAGCAAGTTCCTGTAATATAGGTCTTAATTTTTCAAGCTGTTCAGAAATTCTTACTTTTTCCGGGTCCACATCACCCATTACTTCATCCGCATAAGCCATGATTTTTCCTAAAAATTCTCTATCTTCTTTTGTCATGGTAAATTCTCCTTTCGAAATATTAGATTTAAATAGTAGTTATATGTAATCTACTTATTTATTGATTCATTTTTATAACTATAAAAATCTTTAAACTGTTATTAAATATATCACTTGCGTATTAAGTTGTCAAAATGTATATTATTATAGAGGGGAAAAAATAGAAATTTCCCATATAAAAATCAGGAGTATTATAACAAATGGCAATTGTAAAACCATTTCAGGCGGTAAGGCCTGAAAAAAGGTATGTTCATCAGATCGCGGCACTTCCTTATGATGTATATAACAGGGAGGAGGCGAGAGGGGTGGTGGAATTAAATCCACTATCTTTTCTGGCTATTGACAGAGCGGAGACAGCTTTTCCAAAAGAGTTTGATATTTATGGAAATTGGGTGTATGAAAAAGCGGGTCAGCTTTTGGAAGAGTGGCTGGAAAAAGGATATTTTATTCAGGATTCCAAGAAAGGATTTTATTTGTATGAATTGACCTGGCGGGGGAGAGTTCAAAATGGGATTGTTGCAGCCAGTGCTGTGGATGATTATTTAAATCAGGTGATCTTAAAGCATGAGAATACCAGAGAAGAGAAGGAGCAGGACAGAATTCGTCATATTGAAGGCTGCAATGCACAGACAGGACCTATTTTTCTGGCTTACCGGGATCGGGATGATTTAAAGCAGTTAATAGAAGTCATCAAGGAGCGGGAAGCGGACTTTGATTTTATGGGCGAAGATGGAGTAAGACACAGAGTATTTTCTGTCTTTGAGCAGGAATTGATAGATTCCATTGAATCCGGATTTGAAAAAGTGGATAAAATTTATATTGCTGATGGTCATCATAGATGTGCGTCTGCTGCAAAAGTATGTTTAAAGAGACGGGCACAGGAAGAAAACTATGATAAAGATGCAGAATATAATTATTTTCTATCTGTACTTTTTCCGCAGTCAGAATTAGAAATTTTGGATTACAATCGAGTAATTCGGGATTTAAATGGATTGACGGAAGAAGAATTTTTGGCGAAATTACAGAAGGATTTTGAAATAGAAGAAAAAGAAACATCGTATTCTCCGGTAAATAAAGGAGAATTTGGAATGTATCTGAAAGATAAATGGTATTCACTTAAATTTAAACATATGGAGCTGGTACAGGATAATTTGATTGACAGATTGGATGTCTCCATATTGCAAAACTACTGTTTTGATCCAATTCTTGGAATAGAAGATCCAAGAACTGATTTCAGGATTGATTTTTCCGGAGGTATTCGTGGTTTGCAGGAATTGGAGAGAAGAGTGCATACCGACTGTAAAGTTGCATTTTCTATGAAAGCAACTTCTATGGAAGAATTATTTCAGGTGGCAGAGGCTGGTTTATTAATGCCGCCGAAGTCAACCTGGTTTGAACCGAAGCTAAGAAGCGGATTATTTATACATAAAATATAAAGGAGTTTAAAGTACATGAAAGCAAAATTATATGAGTTAATGAATTGGGCACAAATTGAAGGAATTGTATATTCTGAAGAAGATAAGCCGGGGACAATTCTGGGACCGCATACGGTAGGAAGTTCTACTTTGTATCAGGCATTTTTTCCGGATGCAAAGAAAGTAACTTTAATTTTAGAAGATAAAGAAAAAAGAGTTGCTATGGAACTGGCAGATGAAGAAGGGTTCTTCGCAGCTACTGCAACAGGAAAAAAAGTAGGTCCTTATTCTTATGAAGTAGTAACTAAGAGTGGAGAAAAGGTTTTAAGAAAAGATCCATATGCATTTCCGGTCTCTGTTGAACAGGAAGAACTGGACAGATTCAATGCAGGAACTAATTATGGTGTTTATAAGATTTTCGGAAGCCATGAAGTTGAAATCAATAAAACAAAGGGAGTTCAGTTCACAGTCTGGGTACCGGGAGCTATCAGAGTCAGTGTGATAGGTGATTTTAATAATTGGGATGGAAGAATTACTCCAATGAACCGTGTAGATGAAAGTGATGTATTTACATTGTTTGTTCCGGGGGTGGATGCTTCTACAGGGTATCAGTTTGAATTAAAAGCAAAAGATGGTAGAATTTCTGTATTTAATGATCCTTATGCAGACAGAGAAGTGACCAAAGAAAGAACCGTTTCTAAAGTATATGCAGAAAAAGAGTTTACATGGAAAGATAAGAAATGGGTTGCAGACAGAAAAATTAGTGAAGATGATTTCAAAGTATTTGCATGGGAAGAAAGCAAAGAAAAAGATGCTGCTATACTGGCGAAACAGTTAAAAGAACAGGGATTTAATCATGTTTCTTTACCGGCATTTTATCTTAGCAGCAATTTCTATCAGATGGTGGATTATTTTACAAGTGAAAAAGAAGTAAAGAATTTTGTGAACGAAATGCATAAAGCAGGTATTGGTGTTCTTTTCAATTGGAATGCGGCATGCTGCCATGGATTACACAAGAAGCAGGTAAGTAACTTCTTTATTTCAAATGTTATTTATTGGGTAGAAGAGTTCCATATGGATGGTTTGATCTTCTCCGAACTGGAAAGTCTCTTATACCTTGATTATGGAAAAGCACCGGGACAGTGGACACCGAATATGTATGGTGGAAACGAAGACCTGGATGGTATTGAATTTGTAAAACATACTAACAGTATTCTGACAAACAGAAATCAAGGATTGATCTTATTAGCTGACATTGATGCGATTTGGGCAAAAGTAACAGCGCCAATGGAAGAAGGCGGGTTAGGTTTCCATTATCGTTATGATACTGCATTTACAAGAGATTTGCTTGGATATTTGACAACAGATCCATACAACAGATCTGCGATCCATGAAAAAATCACTTCCAGAATGGGTTATGCATACAATGAAAAATTCATGATGGCATTTCCTGCAAAAGCAGTACATGATTTATGGGATCAGATTCCGGGAGACGAAAAAGATAAATTTAATACTATCAAAGCAGCTTTTGCATATTTAAGTTTCCTTCCGGGAAAAATGCTTTCCGGATTTGATGTACCTGCAGCAATGGAAAAAGATTATGCTGCATTGGTGAAAAAATGTCACGAATTAAATTCTAAGACAGACATTCTTGCAAAAGAAGATTATAATTATTCAAATTTCAGTTGGATAAATTGTTTCCAGCAGAAAGAATGTACCGTAAGCTTTTTGCGTAAAGATATGAATGAAGAAGGTTCTCTTTTAGTAGTTGCGAATTTTGCCAACGATGAAAAGCCGGAATTTATGATTGGTGTACCATACGAAGGAAAATATGAGCTTATTTTTGATACTAATGAAGAAGCCTTTGGCGGAAATAAAAAAATCAGTAAGGAAACTATCTTTACTGAAGAAAGCGGATGGGATGGATATGCTCAGAAAATTAACGTAAGCTTATCTCCACTTTCTGTCAGTGTATATCGTTACCTTCCATTTACAGAAGAAGAAATCTATGCCATTGCAGAAAAGAAAGCAGCTAAGATTCGTGAAGAAATCATGGCAGAGGCGAAAGAAAAGGTAGAATTATTAAGAAAAATAAGAGGAATTAAATAAAGTATGTTATTAACAGCAGAAATTGCAACCTTTGAGGAATTTGAAGAGATTGATCTTAATGTAATTGAAAAATTCTTTCGGGACTTACCGGAAAATGCGTTTCATTTAGGTATGCGGGTTTTATTGGCACTGATTTTCTTTGCAATAGGTGGACAATGTATCAAATTCCTTCGAAAAATTATTAAAAAGTCACTGGAAAGAGCCAACGCAGATGTTGGAGTATCCCAGTTCATAGATTCATTCATTAAGATTGGGACTTATGCGATTTTGATTATGATGATTGCTGCCAGTTTCGGAGTGGATGCGGCCAGTATTATTGCAGTATTTGGTTCCGCCGGGGTAGCTATTGGTCTTGCCTTGCAGGGAAGTTTATCTAATCTGGCAGGTGGTGTGTTGATTTTGATTTTGAAACCTTTCAAGGTAGGAGACTATATCATAGAAGATACCAAGAAAAATGAAGGTACAGTAACGGAAATTCAGATTTTCTATACAAAATTGACTACAGGGGATAATAAAGTCATTGTACTACCCAATGGAACACTGGCGAATTCCAGCCTGACAAATGTTACCCATGCTCCGCATAGAAGAAATGAGATTAAGATTGGAATTTCTTATGACAGCGATATCAGAACGGCAAAAAAAGTTTTACAACAATTGTTAGACAATGATAGCGCCGTATTGCAGGATATGGACAAACTTGTTTTTGTGGATGAACTGACTAACAGCAGTGTGGTAATCGGAGTTCGATGCTGGTTCAAAAATGAAGATTTCTGGCCCGGACGTTGGCGCTTGATGGAAGAGGCAAAATATGCATTAGAAGAAAATGGAATTAAGTTAGCATATCCTCAATTGGATGTTCATATTCAGCCGGAAAAACAGTAAATTAGAGTTAATATTTCAAAAGAGAATTATATTTCATGCATGTTATATAATTCTCTTTTGTTTTGAATAAAATAGGGATACTTAAATACGGTGTTGCTTGTAAAAAAATATCTATATTTAAATGTGATTTTGTTTGTAAAAAAATATACATTTTGTAAATTTTTGGTATTAAAAATAAATTCCGGAATTTGTACTTGTCAAAATGAAAAAGAACTCTTATAATACTTTATATGCTTCCGTGGCTCAGTCGGTAGAGCAACGCATTCGTAATGCGTGGGTCAGGGGTTCGAATCCCCTCGGGAGCTTTTTGTCTGCAAGTTTTTAAATGAATACTGTGCGTGGTGATTTGACGAACATGGTTTGGAAGGAATAACCTGCCGGAAAATTGCAGATATATGGTAGCTTGTGTTTTAGTTATGGAAAGAAGAAGAGGAAAAGCGATGTCAATTAAAATTCATAATTTTATGGGAAAGTTAGGTTGGGAATTACAGAAAAGAGTACCAAACCTTTCCGCAGACAGCTATTTAAAATTACAGTTTATCAGCAGAAGAAAATCTCAAAAAGACTATATCGATTACTTTAATAATCACGAAGAACCACCATATCCATTGATTGTAAACTTGGAAACCATTAACAGATGTAACAGTACCTGTTCTTTCTGTACTGCTAATAAAAATGCAGAAAAACGTCCTTACAAACGTATGGAGGATAAGTTGTTCTATAGCATTATTGATCAGTTAAGAGATTGGGGATTTAAAGGGCATCTTACTTTATATGGAAACAACGAACCATGGCTGGATACCAGAATTGTAGAGTTTCATAAATACTGTAGAGAGCAATTACCGGATTCCTTTATTTTTATGTCTACGAACGGTCTGTTGTTAGATATTGATAAGGTAAAAGCAATTGTACCATATGTAAATCAGTTAATTATCAATAACTATTGTCGTGACATGAAATTACATGACAATGTAAAGGAAATTTACGAATATGTAAAAGCACATGAAGACGAATTTAAAGATGTAGAAATTTTGATTCAGATGCGTTACATGGATGCAGTTCTTACCAATAGAGCGGGAAGTGCGCCGAATAAGAAAAATGATACAAAAGTAATTACAGAAACATGCTTAATGCCATATACAGATATGTTCATTTTCCCGGATG
This sequence comes from uncultured Lachnospiraceae bacterium, assembly GCA_964605105.1. Lineage (GTDB taxonomy): Bacteria > Bacillota > Clostridia > Lachnospirales > Lachnospiraceae > SFDP01. The sequence goes on from CAZSBV010000065.1 coordinate 8,237, forward strand.
GACGTATGGGTATCTGTTGTTGTGATAACTTTGAAGTAACTACATTAGCTGACTTGAATGTGACTCCATTGAAGGAAGCATGGAATAGTGATGAATATAAGAGAGTAAGAAATTTGATCAAAGATGGAAGACAGAACTTCCCATTCTGCAAATTCTGTGACTTTATTGATGCAGGTCTCCGTATGGATGCGGTTGATGATGCATTAAATAACGAAGGAAAGATGCGTGGAGCAAGACAGTCTTTGTTCTCTAAATAGAAAAAATGTAAAGCGGTTGCAAAAAATGCAACCGCTTTTTAATCAGTATAGGTTGAAATAATGTTTTTCGATTGTTTGTATAATCTGATATAACCCCATGGCAATTAAGCAAAGAATAATGATTGACATAATCAGCAAATCTAACTGGAATACCTGACTTCCATAAATGATTAAATAGCCTAATCCCTGTCTTGCTGCAAGAAACTCACCAATAATAACCCCTACCAAAGCTAAACCAATATTTACTTTCATGTTGCTTACGATGATCGGAACAGAAGATGGAATGATGACTTTGAACAGAGTATCCTTTTTGGTCCCGCCAAGAGTGTAAATGAGTTTGATTTTTTCTTCTTCCACCTGTGTAAATCCTGTATACATATTGATGATAGAACCGAAGATAGCCACCGACATACCGGCGATAATAATAGTCTTCATTCCGGTGCCAAGCCATACAATAATCAAAGGGGCAAGAGCTGATTTTGGCAGGGAATTTAAAATTACCAGAAAGGGCTCCAGAACCTTGGAAACTTTAGGGAGGCAGATTAAAAGGATAGCGGATAAAATGGATAATAAAGTTACTGCCAGAAAACTGACTAAGGTTTCAAGTAATGTGATTCCAATATGGCGAATAATTTCAAAGTCTTTACACATATCAATAAATAGTGCCGCAATAGCACTGGGACTGCTGAAGAAAAAACTGTCGATCCAGTCAAGCTGTGAGCTGATTTCCCACAAG
>CAZSBV010000066.1:0-3731 GCA_964605105.1 uncultured Lachnospiraceae bacterium
CTTACATATACAATTCGTTTTGGCTGCATCTGTACCATAGTAGAAAGGCAGTCTTCGTCGCAGCCTTTTCGTGGTGGGTCTACTACAATAACGTCTGCAAAGATTCCTTCTTTTTCGTATTTTTCAGGTAACACTTCTTCTGCTTTTCCTACATAGAAGTTGACATTTTCAATTCCGTTACGGGCTGCATTTTCTTTGGCATCAGCAATTGCCTGCGGTACAATTTCCACACCATAAACATGTTTTGCGCATCTTGCGAGGAATAGAGAAATGGTTCCAATTCCACAATACAAATCCCAAACCGTTTCATCTCCATTTAAATTGGCATATTTCAATGCCTGAGAATAGATACGTTCTGTCTGTACGGGATTTACCTGATAAAAGGAAAGGGGAGAAATCTTGAAAGTAATTCCATCGATTTCATCTTCAATCTGATCTTTTCCATATAAAAGACGAATTTCTTTTCCCATGATGACATTGGTCTTTTCCGTGTTTACACTAACGCTGATACTTGTCATTTCTTCCACTTCGAGTAACGACTGCACCAATTTATCTTCGGACGGAAGCTTCTTTCCATTGATGACAAGACACACCATCAACTGACCGGTAGCGAATCCTTTTCGAATCAATGCATGACGAAGTAATCCTTTGTGGGTTTCTTCTTCATAAGGAGCCACCTTTTCTTCTTCCATATATTTTAAAATCTTTTCCAAAATAATTTTGTTTTCCGGCACGCCCAACGCACAGTCCGTGTTCTCAATAATGCTATGGGTTCTTCCTGCATAAAATCCGGTAATAGTTTTTCCCTCTTTATTTTTTCCAAAAGGAAACTGCGCCTTATTTCTATAATAAAAAGGTGTTTCCATGCCCACCGGTTCTTCCATAATACTGTCCACGTATTCTGCGTCCAGACCACCAATACGGATTAAGTTATTACGGACTTTGTTGTGTTTAAATTCCAACTGCTTTGCATAATCCATCGCCTGAATCTGGCAGCCACCACATTGTTTGTGGAACTGGCATTTTGGCTCCACGCGAAAAGGAGAAGGTGACAACACCTTCTCTAATTTGGCATAAGCATAGTTTTTCTTTGCTTTCATAATTTTGGCTTCTACTTTATCTCCAAGAACTGCATCCTTAATAAATAAAGTAAAACCATCTATTTTTCCAATGCCTTCCCCATCCGTTCCGATATCTTCGATGGTCACCTGGCAAATATCGTTTTTCTTAAATTCCATAATTTCCTCTGTTTCTCACCTTTTATTTCCAAATTTCCTACGCCTATTTCAAGAAATCAATACTGAGAATTAATCCACCTTTGTTGCTCTCACATTAGAATCAAACAATCTGTTAAATCCAAGCCATCCTGTTTCCTTAGTGCCCTGAAGCAGTTCTGTAAAAGTCTGCATCTTGGCATCTGTATTATCAGCAAAATTCAATGCAACGGCTTCAATAATGGCAGGTTTCTTTGGGGAACCATATTCGTATTCTCCGTGATGAGCCAAGATACAATGTTTTAACTGGGATGCCAGCATTTCAGGAAATCCCGAAATCTGTCGAATTTTTTCTCCCACCATTTCTGTACCAATGATAATATGTCCTAAGAATTGTCCTTCATCGGTATAATCATTTGCCGGGAATAAAGACAATTCTCTTGTTTTTCCAATGTCATGACACATAGCTGCTGCCAGTAACAAATCTCTATTTAAGATAGGATAAGCAGTGCAGTAGTAATCACAAAGTTTTACCACGCTTAAAGTATGCTCCAACAGCCCTCCTACAAATCCGTGATGAACTGTTTTTGCCGCGGAGGATTTCTTAAACGCTGTCACAAGCTTCTCATCCTTTACCAGCATTTCCTCCAATAAAGTTCTTAAATATTTGTTTTTCACACTGGAGATATATTCCAATAATTCTGTGTACATTAATTCAATGTTCTTAGAGCTGACCGGAAGATAATCTGCCGGATCATATTCTCCTTCCTGACACTTTCTGACGCGTTTTACATTGACCTGTAATGCTCCCTGAAATGAATTTACTTCTCCATACACTTCCACATAATCCAGCGCATCAAATTCGCAAATCCCGGCATTGTTCGGGTCCCATATCTTTGCATCAATGGTCCCTGTCTTATCCTGTAAAATCACGTTGTCATATGGCTTTCCGTTTTTTGTAACTGCGGACTGTTTAAACTTACATAAATAAATATCAAAAAATCTGTCGCCATCCTTATAATCTTTAATATACTTCATTTTTCCCACTCTCTATTCTTTCTATTTTAATTACTTTTCTTGCCCAAATTTCATCACAGAAATCATTTTTACCATTAAAATTTCTCTGACTCATTCCACTCACTTTATACTTCCTGCTGTAACATCAACCTTGGCAGTTTTATATCCATCCTGCCCCCGCCGCATTAAATAAATCGTTTTTGTTTCTCCGGGAATCCAGTCATTCATAACTTTTATATAATCGGAATACGAAGTGATCTTACTTGTATCTATTCTTACAATAATATCACCACTTTGAATTCCTGCCTTCATTGCCGGAGAATCTAGCGCAATTCCCGTCACATAAACCCCCACCGGAACCTCTTTGTTGCGTGTTACTTCTGTCGGTACATCTGTTCCATAAATACCAACATAACTATTTTCTATGCCATTAGACATTCTTTGGAGCGCTGCTTTAATCTCAGAAATACCTAACGCAGAAATTAGATTGGAAATACCTTCTTCATTATAATCCTGATTGATGATTCCAATTACCTTACCATTCAAATCCACCAGAATGCCCGTTGCATTCTCACTACCGTAAATATCTGTAGTCAATAATTTATAATTACAATCCGGCATATTTATAGTAGTGTCCATGGATGTAATCATACCATAAACCACAGAACGATTCCCTAATGGATTTCCCATAGCGATTATCGGACTGGCTATTAATGTGGAAAGGCTGGAACTACCCAAATTCAGGAATCCGATAACTTGCAACGTACTTTCTGACATTTCCGATTTCTCTACTATCAGGACTGCAAGACCTGTATTCGCATCACTTCCCCGGAGACTGGCAGAAACTTTACTTCCATCTACAAAAGTAACTTCTATATTTTCTATTTCGGAAACACTTTCCTTTTCCACCATAATCATAATTTCAGTGGTGTTCTGTGCAAAAATATATCCAATACTTTTATCTGTACTTTCATAAGCATCATTAAAAATATCTACTTCCTGTGTCACTCTTGTGACCGTTACTTCCGCACTTTGGATACTTAACACCAGACTGTGAATATCCTGATACAGTTTCTGATAATCTTTGGCACTCAGCTCAATCTCATTTTTCAAAGTATCAATTACTTCCTGAGACGGCTCCAGCGTTATTTCTTCATGAACTATCATGTCTTCCGGAAGAATCTCTTCCGATACCAAAGGAATTTCTATTTTCTCAATTTCTTCCTGCGGATGTAACCAGTTACTGATTACCGGCTCCAATACCGAAAAAGTCAGGCAGGCAATCAATCCGAAAATTACTGCCATGGACACCGTCATAAGAGTCTGCCTCATAAGCTTTCTCTTATTTAAAGGTCGTTCCTTTACTTTTTCAGTCATAAATTCAAATTTTTGTTGGTTTTCCATTGCGTCACCTACATTAAAAACAAACTAAACTATCCTTAAGTATAGCTTATGAAAAGCTTGATGTACATAGTATTTTCCCACAAAATGTGTTATACT
>CAZSBV010000066.1:3831-8957 GCA_964605105.1 uncultured Lachnospiraceae bacterium
ATCCCTCATCGAAAGGTAAACATACATGAACCAAAAATCATTACAAATTTTAGAATATCATAAAATCATAGAACAGCTTACTGCCAAAGCTTCTTCCGCGCCCGGAAAAGAACTTTGTCGTAATTTACAACCGGAAACAGATATGGAAATTATCACCACAAATCAGGCGCATACCAGAGATGCCCTTAACCGTCTGTTTAAAAAAGGCGGTATTTCTTTCGGTGGTAATAAACCTGTCGGTCGTGCCTTAAGTTCGCTGGAAATCGGAAGCTGTCTTTCGGCTGCAGAATTATTAATCATTGCAGGACTTTTGGAAAATGCCAACCGCATTAAAACTTACGGTAGAAAAGATCGTGACGATTCTCCGGCAGATACACTGGATGAATTCTTTGATGCTATCCAACCATTGACTTTTCTTTCCGAAGAAATCCGAAGATGTATTCTGGCAGAAGATGAATTTGCTGACGATGCCAGTCCCGCTTTAAAACATATTCGTCGTTCCAAACTTTTAATTAATGAACGCATTCATAGTCAGTTGAACAGTATGGTAAACGGTTCCTTAAGAACTTATCTGCAAGATGCAGTCATTACCATGCGAAACAACCGCTACTGTATTCCTGTTAAAGCAGAATATAAAGGGCAGGTTTCCGGTATGATTCACGACCAATCCTCCACTGGTTCCACACTCTTTATTGAACCTGCGGCTGTAGTAGAGATGAACAACCAATTAAAAGAGCTGGACTTAAAAGAAAAAGAAGAAATTGAGAAAATTCTTGCCACCCTCAGCGCTAGTACCGGTGAGCATATTGAATCAATTGCAAATAACCAGAGAATTCTAACAGAATTAGACTTTATTTTTGCCAAAGGCTCTCTGGCACTGGACCAGAACGCAACGGAACCAATCTTTAATACTGACCACTATTTGAATATTCGAAAAGGTCGTCATCCTCTTTTAGATAAGAAAAAAGTAGTTCCTATTGATATTTCCTTAGGCAAAGATTTTGATCTCCTTATCGTAACCGGTCCTAACACCGGTGGTAAAACGGTTTCCTTAAAAACAGTAGGACTTTTCACATTAATGGGTCAGGCAGGACTTCACATTCCGGCCGCAGACCGCAGTGAATTATCAATTTTTACCAACGTATTTGCAGATATCGGAGACGAACAGAGTATTGAACAAAATTTAAGTACTTTTTCCTCCCATATGAAAAATATTGTAACTATATTAAAAGAGGCTGATGAAAATTCTCTCTGTCTTTTTGACGAATTAAATGCCGGTACCGATCCAACAGAAGGTGCTGCCCTTGCCATTGCCATTTTGTCTACTTTACATGACAGAGGAATCCGCACTATGGCAACCACACACTATAGCGAATTAAAAGTATTTGCACTTTCCACTCCTTTCGTGGAAAATGCCTGCTGTGAATTTGACGTAGAAACCTTAAGTCCTACTTACCGACTTTTAGTAGGTATTCCGGGAAAAAGTAATGCCTTCGCCATCTCTTCTAAATTAGGATTAAGCGGAGACATTATTGATAAAGCAAAAGAACAGATCAGTGAAGAAAAAGAAAGCTTCGAAGATTTATTAACTTCCTTAGAACAGAGCCGTGTTACTATTGAAAAAGAACAGGCAGAAATTGCCGCTTACAAAGCAGAAGTGGCTGCCTTAAAAGAAAAACTGGAAAAGAAAACGGAAAAAATCGACGAAGCCAAAGAACGAATTCTTAGAGAAGCAAACGAAAAGGCTAGAGAAATTTTACAGGAAGCGAAAGCTACCGCCGACGAAACCATTCGTGTTTTCCAGAAAGCCGGTCCTAATGCTTCCATGAAAGATCTGGAAAAAGCTCGTGCAGATCTTCGCGATAAAATTAACCAGAAAAATGAAAAACTGGCCATAAAAACCGAAAAACCAAAAGGAAAAGAGTTAAAACCAAACCAACTCAAGCTGGGAGATACCGTAAAAATTCTTTCCATGGGATTAAAAGGAACCGTTAATTCTCTTCCTGACGCAAAAGGAAATCTTTTTGTACAATGTGGTATTATGCGTTCCCAGACTAACATCAAAGATTTAGTTCTGGTAGACGAAGCTACTATTACTACTCCGGCTTTGAATCGAACCAACACCGGAAAAATCAAAATGTCCAAATCTTTCTCTGTTTCCACAGAAATTAATCTTCTTGGTAAAACAGTAGATGAAGCTTTGGCTGCTTTGGATAAATATCTGGATGATGCTTATCTGGCACATTTACCAAGTGTCCGTATTGTCCACGGAAAGGGCACCGGCGCTTTAAGAGCCGCAGTACAAAATCATTTGCGCCGCGTAAAATATGTCAAATCCTTCCGATTAGGCGAATTTGGTGAAGGCGATGCCGGTGTAACTATTGCAGAATTTAAAAAATAGAAATGGAGTCACTATGGTAAACAGACAAAAAATCTTAATTGTAGATGATGATAACAATATTGCAGAATTAATTTCTTTGTATCTGGCAAAAGAATGTTTTGAGACCATGATTGTGAATGATGGAGAATCAGCGCTTGCCGCCATGGATACGTTTAATCCGAACCTGATTTTACTGGATCTGATGCTCCCGGGCATTGACGGATATCAGGTCTGTCGAGAAGTTCGTTCCAAATACGCCACCCCAATTATTATGCTTTCTGCCAAGGGGGAAGTTTTTGATAAAGTATTGGGATTAGAATTAGGCGCTGATGACTATATGGAAAAGCCCTTTGACACCAAAGAACTGGTTGCCAGAGTCAAAGCTGTTCTTCGCCGCTATAAAGCTGTTCCGGCAGCACCGCAGAAACCTTCCATAAAATGTGTGGAATATCCGGATTTAGTAGTAAATCGGACCAACTATTCTGTTATGTATATGGGAAATATCATTGATATGCCTCCAAAAGAACTGGAATTATTATATTTCCTGGCTTCTTCTCCCAACCATGTTTATACAAGAGAGCAGCTCTTGGATCAAATTTGGGGCTATGAATATATTGGTGATACCCGTACTGTAGACGTACACATCAAACGTCTTCGTGAAAAAATCAAAGATCATGAAGAATGGCGCATTGCCACCATCTGGGGTATCGGATATAAATTTGAAGCAAAATCCTCCTTGCGCTAATCCATCTTCAAGGGAGTTCTCATGAAAAAGACTTTATATTTGAAATTCTGCCTTGCGTACTTAATCTTTGGTATTTTTAGCTTTATTATCATTGCCGTATTTGTTTCCAACCTGACTTTGGAGCATCTTCGTCGTGAAAAAGCAGATGCCTTATATCGTGAGGCTACTTTAATTGCAAATACCTACGCTTCTGATTTGTATAATAATACTACCTCTCTGGATACGGTAAAAAAGCAGTTGGATGCTTTGGATACTTATTTATCCGCCCGTATCTGGATTATCAACCCCAGCGGACGTATGATTCTGGATTCTTCCAGACCTATTAATGTTCAAAGTGAGATCATGGTCGAGAATTTTGATCCGACTATTACCGTGGGGTCTTATTACACTATAGGAAAATTCTTTGATTCTTTTGAAGAAGAAATGCTAAGTGTATTCGCACCCATTACCACAGGTTACGAAGTAAAGGGATATGTTGTAATCCATAGCAGTATGTCAGAGTTAAAACAATCTAAGGAGAATTTGTTAAAAATATCCTATATTACTTTTCTAATTTTGTTTTTACTCTCCGGTATTATTCTTCTTTTCTTTACAGAAGTAGTTTATAAACCTTTACGAAAAATCACAATCGCTACCGAACAATATGCCAGTGGAAATATGCATTATGAATTACAGGTGGAAAGTAACGATGAAATGGGCTATCTTGCCGCAATTCTTTCCTATATGGCAGGAGAAATTGCAAAAAGTGAAGATAATCAAAAGAAACTGGTTGCCAACGTTTCTCATGATTTTCGTTCTCCACTGACCTCTATCAAGGGATTTCTGGAAGCTATGCAGGATGGCACAATTCCTTCTGAATTATATCCCAAATACATTGGAATCGTTTTGAACGAAACAGAGCGCTTAATTAAATTGACCAATTCTTTGCTTACTTTAAATAATCTGAACACCAAGGGAATGATTCTGGAAAAAACAGAGTTTGACATTAATCAGACCATCCGAAATACCGTCGCCGCATTCGAACCTGCCTGCATCCAGAAAAAAATTGCAGTAGAATTGATTTTGACCAGTGATGTGATGATTGTAAACGCAGACATGGGAAAAATACAACAGGTCCTTTACAACTTGTTAGATAATGCCATTAAATTTTCCCCTGCCAATTCCATTATTAAAATTGAGACCTACGAAAAACACAATAAAATTTTCGTTTCTGTAAAAGATAACGGAATCGGTATTCCAAAAGAAAACTTAAAACAAATTTGGAGTCGTTTTTACAAGACCGATCTTTCCAGAGGAAAAGACAAAAAAGGAACCGGATTAGGTCTTTCTATTGCGAAAGAAATCATCCAGTCCCATAACGAAAACATAAATGTAGTCAGCACCGAAGGAGTCGGTACCGAATTTGTATTTTCTCTTCCTATTGTTGATGACGAAGAAGATACTTTATAAGTTCAAACTTTGAAAGGACTATTGCAAAATACTATATTTTGTAACAGTCCTTTTTCTTTATTCCTTCCAATGCAAATGATGTAATTCTCCTTCTGTCTGCATTCCGGCAAAATTATTTTGTCTTAAAGCTTCATATAACACAATCGATACCGAGTTGGATAAATTCAAAGATCTGATTTTGTCCAACATCGGAATTCGAATACAAGTTTCTTCATAATTTACAAGAATTTCTTCCGGAATCCCTGCACTTTCTTTTCCGAACATAATATAATCATCAGGACCGAATTCCACATCTGAATACACATGCTTTGCTTTGGTAGTTGCCATCCAAATTTTCGCATTTGGATTCTTTTCTAAAAAATCTTCAAAATTTATATAACGTCTTACATCCAGATGTTCCCAATAATCCATCCCGGCTCTTTTGATTGCTTTTTCACTTAAACTGAATCCCAAAGGCTCAATCAAATGAAGAACGGTTCCTGTTGCTACACAAGTTCTTCCGATATTTCCTGTATTTGCCGGAATTTCCGGCTGATGTAATACTATGTTCAT
>CAZSBV010000067.1:0-4402 GCA_964605105.1 uncultured Lachnospiraceae bacterium
GCTGTAAGTAATTTTCCCATCTATTCCAATCCAAATTGCTTTGGCATTACTCTCTTCCAATATTTTTTCTCCTTCTTCTTTCGAAAGAACAAAAAGTGCTGTAGAAAGCGCATCTGCCAGACCGGAGTCTTCACATATTATAGTTACCGACTTCCATTTATCTGCAGGATAACAGGTTTTTGGATCAATCAAATGATGATATTTTTTCCCTTCTGCTTCATAATATCTCTGGTAATCACCACTGGTAACAACACTTTCCTGTGCAATGCTTACCTTTTCAATATACGAATTACTGTCTTCAGGATCCTGAATTCCAATTGTCCATGAATCACCGTCCGGTTTTGATCCCGTGCCCCTGACATTTCCCCCTACACTAATCAGAAACCCTTCCGGTACTTCTTTGCAAACACGTTCTACTGCCCATCCTTTGGCAACAGCCCCCACATCAAGACTTTGTTGCTGATCCGTCAGATATACCGTGGAAGCTTCTTCATCAATAATTACGCTTTCAAAATCAATATGCATTGCAGCATCTTGTAAAACTTCCTCTGACGGGACCTCTGCCTTTTCCGGTTCTGCAAGAGCCACATTTCTTGCTTCATGCCATAGAGATAAGACGCTTCCCATCGCCACATTGACCGCACCATCTGTCAGTTCATAATATTTCTTACAATCCAAAAGAAGCTCTATAATTTTCCTGTCTACTTTCACCGGTGCAATTCCCGCCTGATCGTTGATCGTCTTTATATTATTTTCTTCATATTCATAGTAAATATCGAAAAGTTTGTGGTAGCTTCTTAATTGCTCATAGATTGCATCGCACACTATCGTAAACTCTTCTTGTGTTTCTGCAAATCCTATAACTGTAGTTACGGTATCGAACAAATCAAAATAAGTAGCCTGGTATTGAGTTTGCTTCTGTAATGTACATCCGGTAAAAATATTTACGCACATAGTCAGTGTTAATAACAACGCAACTTTTCTTTTCATATTTATTGTCCTTTCCGTTTTCTACATTTCCGGCACTTGTCCGCTTTTTCTTAAAAGCCCGAAAACACCTGCGCAAATGCTTCCGGTTACCATTCCTGTAAAAACAGATACGATGAGCAGATAAGGCAGGTAACCTATGACATGGATCGAATTCATCAAAAAGACTGCTATCATGATCTGTCCTATATTATGTGCTGCTGCCCCCAGCACACTCACTCCATATACAGATATTCTCCTGTTTTTTCTCCCCATACTCATAACGATCATCGCAAATATACCGCCACTCAAAGAAAAAAAAAGTCCTGAAACAGAACCTCCAAAAACTGCTCCCAACAGACATCTTAATATTAGAATCACAAACGCGTATTTTGCTCCCCAGAAAAACAGAGCCACAAGTGTTACAATATTGGCCAGTCCCAGTTTAATCCCCGGTAAAGGAATGAATAATTGTAAAGGGATAAAACTCTCTATATATGACAATACCAATGCCAAGGATATCATCAGTGCACATAAGGTCAACCGTTTTGTACTGTGATTACTCATTCTTTATCTCTCCTAATATCAGTGTACAACAAAGTCCACTTCCCCTTCTCCTTCAATTCGTATCTCCACCCGATTTGGCAGACATACAATGCTTCGTCCACTTTCTGAAATCCAACCGCTGTGCACACAATCTTCTCCCGGACAATCTGATTTTGTAATGGCGACTTTCCCATCCTTTATTTCCATTCGATTGGTGTAATCGTTGGTTATAAGAACTTCTGTATTTTCTTTTAAAGAAAGCTCCTGTACTTTTTCACCATTTTTATAAATTATAGCCGTAGTCCCTTTTTGGCTTCCTGTCTTTATCCAACAAAGAATACCTGTTAAAACTGCTAACATTAGAACAAAGCCAATTACAACTATATCTCCTTTGCAAAAGGATAAACGCATTTCATTTCTATTCTGCCGCATCCTCTCCCCATTCAGGTAAAACGACCGTATCATAGCAGTTGTCTCCTCTATCTACTCTATAAATAGGTTTATATCTTCCTTAAGTTCTCGTCTTCTGATTCACAAATTTTGCTTTATATTTTGAATATACGATTGTCTGGTCTTTATACAAACCATAATATCCTGAAGTTGCATAACTTACCGCTATGGCAATGAGGAAATAACTTACGCCCTCAAATCCAAATAATTCAAACGCAATTAACATAGAAGTAATGGGACAGTTGGTCACACCACAGAATACAGCTACCATACCACATGCCGCACAAAGTCCCGGTGCCAATCCTAATACTTGTCCCAAAACACATCCTAACGTTGCTCCGATACAAAAGGAAGGAACAATTTCTCCCCCCTTAAATCCGGCTTTCATGGTAAGAGCTGTTAAAAGCAGTTTCCAGAAAAAATCCAATGGTCTTGCTTCTCCATATTCCACAGCTCGTACAATCAGCTCTGCTCCCGGTCCCATATAATCTGTAGTCTTTAACATCAGATTCAAACCTATAATAATCCCTGAAGCAACTACGATTCTAAGGTACTTATTTTTCAACCATTTCCCATAGCCTTTTCCAACCTTTTTTAAAACCATACAAAATACAATACTGATAACAGCACAAGCAATGGCAACAATTCCCATTTTCACACCATTCATGGGTGTTAAATGTGGAATCTGTGCAATATAAAAGCTTTCTGCATGTACTCCCAATGCTTCTGCTACGCCTACTGCCGTTAAAGATGCCATCATACAAGGCATCAGGGCTGTATAATACATAATTCCCACACTAATGACTTCCAGAGAAAAAATAGCTGCTGCCATTGGTGTTCCAAACAATGCCGCAAATCCGGCACTCATCCCACACATAACAATCACATGGGTATCTTCTTCATCCAGTTTTATCCATCTTCCCAATTGGTTTGCAAGACTTCCTCCCAACTGAATTGCCGCACCTTCTCGTCCCGCAGAACCACCGGTCAAATGTGTTAACGCAGTCGAAACAAATATAAGCGGTGCCGCAGTTACGGGTACTTCATCTCTGGCACGAACCGTAGAAAACACCTGATTTGTTCCTCCATCATCTTTGCCAAACTTTTTATAAAGCCATACAATTACAATGCCCGCTATAGGTAGCAAAAACAGGAACCATGGGTAACCTTTTCTGTAGGTTGCCATCGCACTTAAAACATGGGCAAATGCACTACTGATTACTCCTACAATTCCTCCTACTAAAATAGAAAGCAACGTCCATTTTATAAAATGATAACTGGTCTGCCAGATTTCTTTTGTATAATATTCTGCTCTTTCTTTTATGTAAGACCGCATATGATACCCCCACAATTGATTTCTATAAATGTATTTATTATTATAGCAAACACATATTTAATTTACCATACAAAAAGGACATCTCCCTATGAATAAAATCTATCCATATTCGAGATATCCTCTTTTTTCTAGTCTATATACAATTCTCCATCCACAATCCTTACAATACGTTTTGCCGCCTTTGCAACATTAAGATCGTGAGTAATCATTACAATCGTATTTCCCATATCATTGAGTTCCCGGAATAACCGCAGTACTTCCTTTCCACTATTGGTGTCCAAAGCTCCTGTAGGTTCGTCTGCCAACAGAATTGCCGGCTGGCCCACCAAAGCTCTGGCTATGGCAACTCTTTGCTTCTGTCCTCCTGACAATTCATTCGGTTTATGAGCGATTCTGTGGGAAATTCCCAACATTTCAATCATTCCCATACATTTTTCTTCCGCTTCTTTATGTCCCATCCCTCTCATTAAAAGAGGCATGGAAATATTCTGCAAAATATTATAGGTAGGAATCAACTGATAGTTCTGAAAAATAAATCCAATTTCCTTATTCCGGATTTCTGTCAACTCATCTTCTTTTGCATCGTGAATTGCTCTGCCGTTCAAAAAATACTCCCCGTCATCCATAACGTCCATACAACCGATAATATTCATCAGGGTAGTTTTTCCGGAACCGGATGGACCAAGGATAGCCACAAATTCTCCTTTATCAACAGAAAAAGAAATATTTTTTAAAATCGGAACTTTTTCTTCTCCCATCAGATATCCCTTATTTATATTCGTCATTGAAATAATATGTTCCATTTACCCCAGCCTTTCTTTTCCTAGTCCACAATCCAGATTTCTAATATAATCTGTTCGTCTTCTTTTTCCTGTACCAGCATCTTTATATTATCTCCTGCTGCCAGTCTGGAAAATGTGGTAACGGTTCCCAATCGCGTAGTAACCTGCGTTCCTACCGGAATCTGCACAGTAATAGTTTCCACTGCGTTCTGAACATTTTCTTCGGTTCCACCCGTCCGCATCCCAGACATTCCGCCTTCTGCTCCTGATGGCATTTGAGGCTTTTCCCCCTCTGTCATCTGAGGACGTTCGCCGCTTTCTC
>CAZSBV010000067.1:4502-8952 GCA_964605105.1 uncultured Lachnospiraceae bacterium
CCCGGCATCTGGGGCATTTCACCGTTTTCTTCACTGCCCTGAGAAGTTTGAGACTCCTCTGTCACTTCATCCTGTTCCTCCATCACATAATATGTGATTTCATTTCCATAGATAGAAACAATCTGTCCATAAACCAAAGACTGCCCCTGTTTCAAAACAATTTCTTCCTCCGTGCTTTCATTCCCCTGATTTTTCCAAACAAAAAACACTACACTTCCTGCCAGAACCAGAAGCAGACACAAAGAAATAATTATAAACTTCTTTTTTCCTAATTTCTTAATCATATATATCCATTCCTTTCGCTTCGCTCAAGGCACAAAATGTTACGAAAAACTTAACTCCCACGCTCTAATCTACTCCTGATTCAACGCTACTACCGGAACAAGTCTGGACGCCTTGTACGCCGGATAAAATCCAAATATAGAACCGGTGAGCACACCAAACATCAAAGATAACAACGCTCCAAAAACAGACAATTCCACTCTTACCGATAATGCTTCTACTACAGGTGTAATTCCAAGCGCCAGAAGAACTCCCAGAACAGCTCCTACCAAACTGGTACATGCAGCTTCCATCAAAAACTCCAATAAGATATCTTTTCTGGAACATCCTAATGCTTTCAAAACACCAATCTCGTTTGTTCTTTCTTTGACAGAAACAAACAATACATTCATAATTCCAATACCACCAACAATAAATACAATAACTGCCATGGCTACCAAAAGTATGGTCAAAGTCTCATTCGATGCTGAAGCAGCTTCCATTTTACTACCCGCATCAGATATGGTAAATTCTGCATTTGGATAAATATCTGCCAGGACCGTTTCGATATTAGAAATCACATTATCTACTTCATTAACATCTTCCGCAATTACAGTAATGGTAGGACTGACATTTTCTCCCACAAGATATTTGATCCCTGTACTGTAAGGAATGAAAATTGCACTATCCGGATTAATGCCGGATGCTACCGTTCCCATTTCGTCAAAAACTCCTTTGATAACATAAGGGCGCGAATCTATGTATATGATTTCATCATAAGCATCGTAAGCACTTCCAAAAACTTCTTTTGCCACACTATATCCAAGAACACATATTTTTTCTTTTCCCTCTTCATTATCTTCCGATATAAAATCACCAATCTGCATGCTCAGATTGCTGATTTCCATATAGTTATAAAGAACTCCTGCAATGGTATAATTGGCACTATCATCCAACTCACCGCCTTCAACAGTGGCATTCGTAGAATAAGAAATGGTTGCATCCGAAAGTCCCGGAACAAAAACACTAAGTTCTTCCATTTCCTCTTCTGATAATGTAATCTTTTCCTGATTCATTCTGTCACTTTCGTCATTTCTGCCGCCAAACATTCCTCCCATATCAGGCATACCGCCTCCGCCGAAAGACATGCCTCCTCCGCCGGATGTTCCACCTCTTGAAGATGTTCTGCCACCGGATGGCATACCTCCTCCGCCGGATGGCATACCTCCTCCGCCGGATGACATGCCGCCTCCACCAAAGGACATGCCTCCTCCAAAACCGGAGTTGGACATTTCATATGAAATATCAATAGCACCGGCATTCAGATTCTTGAACTGTTCGGCAACTTCCATTTTTCCGCCGGTCCCTATGGCAATTACAAGCATAATAGTAGCAGACCCTACTACAATACCAATGGAAGTCATAATAACTTTAAACTTATTCTGTGATAAATTAATCCACACTAAACGTAATAACTCTATTGGTTTCATTCATCACTCACCTTGCTTTCTATTAATACTACATCACCTTCATTCAGACCTTCTTTTATTTCCACATTGGCTCCATCTGAAAATCCTGTTACTACTTCTTTTTTCACTAAGTTTCCATTTTCATCTTTCATCTTTACATAAGATTTTGTACCGTCTCTTGTAATGGCACGATTAGGAACATAAATCACTTCCGCTGTTTCTTTGGTAATAAACGTTACTTCACCGGTCATTCCCTGATAAAATTCTTCCTGACTTCCGTCAATGCTTACAGTAATATCATAGTAAACGGTTCCGGTACTGTTATCATACTGCGCATCCCCGATTTCACTGACTTCTCCTGCAAAGACCAAATCCGGATATGGAATCAGTGTTACTTTTACTACACTTTCTTCTGTCACATTTTCTGCATCACTTTCTTCCAGGCTCACAGTCAAAGTAACATTTTGTGTATACATAGTCACAATTTCTGTCCCTGTAGTAATACTATCTCCTGACGCAACACTTATCTCTGTAATTACGCCGCCTTCTTCTGCATAAATACCATACTCCGAAATTGCACTATCAAATTCATCCATTTTTTCTTTGGCACTATCATAAGCTTTTTGCTGCTGGGCTGCTTCTTCTTCCAAATATCCGATTGAAATATCATAACTTTCCTGTGCCGTATTGCTCGCCAACATACGAAGATCGTAGTCCCTTTGAGCCGATAATTTTGTCAGCTCCAGATTTCGTTTTGCCTGTTCCAGAGATTCCGTTGTATTTTCCAATTCTTCGGTGCTCTTCTCTATATTAGCTTCTAACTGTTCCATATCTTCTTCCAAAGAATATACCGTTTCCTGTGCTTCAATTCTTGTTCCTTCCAAACTTGCATACCAGGTAGGATCTGTTGTTTTATCAATACTGTCTACCGTATCTGTAATATTAGTACAATAAAGAACGGCTTCTGTATATTCTTCTTTAATACTCGCCAATTTTTCTTCATAGGATGCTAATTCTTCCTGAAGTTCTTCCTGTTTCTCTTCCAGCGAGGTTACATTTTCCTGATCTTTTTCAATGGCTTCTTCATACTCCATCTGGGCAAATTTGCCATATAAAATACTGCTATCATAATTCTGTTTTGCTTCCAGTCTCGAAGATCTCTGGTCACTTTCAATACTGCTCAAATCATTCTTGGCTTCTGTCAGGTCTGTTTGTAACTGACTTCGAATCTCTTCTACACTGTCCTCTGTCAATTTCAGAAGAAGATCTCCTGCTTCTACTTTCTGGCCTACGGAAACCACGATTTCTTCCACGATTACATCTGCTGCCTGACTGGAATAAGAAACACTGCTTCCTGTCAAAGTAGGAAACTGTATTCCTCCTCCCATCTGTCCCATTTGATTCATCGGATTCGACTGGCTTTGACCGGAACCGGAACTGCTGTCCGATTCATTTTTGATTAATGCACTGATATCCAATTCGAAACTCTGTGTCACAGTCTCCATTTCCACAGAACTGCTTTCTGTAATACCTACAGACAATGTTCCAAACTCCACCACTGCCTCTCGATATATACTTTCCTCTTTTTCACCACTTCCCACTATCAGAACCACTATACCAATCACAAGAAGCAGTGCTATACCAATGATAATCCCGATGGCTTTCGGTGAACTCTTGAAATCCCCGTTCTCAAAAGCTGTTTTGATTTTCTCCTTAAACTCGCTGACCTTTTCTTTAATTTCCATTTGGTCTACCTCCACCTTGTGGCATATTACCACCTGTTTGCTGCGGCATTCTGTCATTCATTCCTTCCGGCATTTCAAAATCCATTCCTCCCGGCATCTGTCCATCCATTTCCTCAGTCATTGTTTCTGAATTTTCTGCCTCGTCAGCCTCTTTACTATTGTCAGCTTTCTTTTCTTCACTTTTACTTACTTTACTGGCAGCATAGACAATATCACCTTCTTCAAGTCCTTCTACAATTTCGACATAAATGGTATTTTCAATTCCTGTCGTTACCTCTTTCGTGGTCATCTCTCCGTCTGCGTCTTTTACATATACATAAGTTTTCCCGTTTTCTTCCTCAACGGCTGTTCTGGATACATAGATGACATCTTCCTTTTTCTCTGTAACAAAGGTAACATCTGCGGTCATACCACCATATAATTTGGAAGTATCTCCCTGCAAATCAATCACTACTTCATAACTTACCGTAGTTGCATATTCTGAAGTTGCCGTTGTCATGATGGAAGAAATCACACCTTCATACATTTCGTCTTCGTATGCTGTGAATGCTATATCCACTACATCCCCTACCGTCAAATTTACAATATCTTCCTGGGAAACATCCACAGAAATTTTCATATCTTCTGCTGTCGTATAGGAAAAAAGAGTCCCGGAATTTACCAATTCATCCCCCTCTTCATAACCGACTTCCGTAACAATACCTGCTTCTGTTGCATATATTGTGCCATCACCTACAAAGGCTTCAAACTCACTAATTCTTTCTCTGCATTCTTCCAGCTCATCCTGAACACTTTCCACTTCTGCCATCAGTTTTTCCAGTTCCGTATCACGGACACTTGCTGCAAGCTCTCCGTTGGTCACTGCTGTATCGTATGTCTGCTGTCCTTCCAGATTCGTTGCTTCCAGTTTTGTATTTGTATCTGCTATTTTTGCTTCATATTCTGTTATTTTTTCATAACACTCTGCTATTTGCT
>CAZSBV010000068.1:0-1473 GCA_964605105.1 uncultured Lachnospiraceae bacterium
CCTTCCCATTCAATCGGAACTACAGATGCAGAAATAGAAATCTGTCTTTTCTGTTCTTCTTTACCAAAGTCACTAATTGTATTTTTATCAGAAACTTTTCCCATTCTGGATGTAATACCGGATAAATAAGCCATTGATTCTACTAAACTGGTCTTTCCTGCTCCCCCATGTCCAAGTAATACCACGTTACGAATCTTGTCTGTTGTGTAAATATTCATAATAATTCCTCCACATAATGAGTTTTTTGGATATTTTGCATAGATAAATCACCAAAAATTTATCCTCCCCCAAATACCCATGCGACTATTTTACTAAATATTTTCAGAATTTACAAGTATAATATACTAAAATATACAAAAACTTTATCACAGCAATTCATAAATGTGCCTAAAAGAATGTTTTCATATAGAAAATATATATCTTAAACTTAACTCTTCTATAGCTTGATATGTTGACTTTCACGCTTTAAAGTGTTATACTTCCAAACAGAGTTAAAAATCGAAACATTAATTCACTAATTATAAGCACAGAATGGAGACTTATTATGATTATTATTATGAAACCAAATTCCACAGAACAACATATTGCTTCTGTGACTTCTTATATTAAAGAACATGGCTTAGATGTACATCTTTCCCAAGGGAAAGAAGTTACCATTATCGGTGTTGTCGGCAACAAAAATCTTTTAAACGCAGACAATATTTCCGGTATGAAAAATGTAGACAGAATTTTACCTGTTACGGAAAGCTACAAACTGGCTAATAAAAAATTTCATCCGGAACCAACCAGTATTGCTGTCGGCAATACCAGTATCGGTGCCGGAAACCTTACCATTATGGCAGGTCCTTGTGCAGTAGAAAGTAAAGAACAGCTTCTTATGATTGCACACGCTGTAAAGAACTCCGGTGCAACTTTCCTTCGTGGCGGAGCTTACAAACCTCGTACTTCTCCTTATGCATTTCAGGGCTTAGAGGAAGAAGGGCTTCGTTATATGCAGGAAGCCGGCAAAGAAACCGGTCTTGCTACTATTTGTGAGGTTGTCAGTTTAAATGCCATTGAAGCCGCTGTAAAATACGTAGATATGATTCAGATTGGTGCGCGTAATATGCAGAACTTTATCTTATTAAAAGAAGCCGGCCGTTCCGGTATGCCGGTCCTCTTAAAACGTGGTCTGTCTGCTACCATCGATGAATGGCTCAATGCGGCAGAATATATCATGGCGGAAGGAAATAATAATGTAGTTCTCTGTGAACGAGGCATCCGAACTTTTGAAACAGCAACCAGAAATACTTTAGACATCAGTGCGGTTCCGGTATTAAAAGAAAGAACCCATTTACCAATCATTGTAGATCCTTCCCACTCTACCGGCTCCTACAAATATGTACCATCTATGGCAAAAGCTGCGGTAGCCTGCGGTGCTGACGGACTTATGATTGAAGTTCATAACAATCCCGCCTGCGCGCTCTCTGATGG
>CAZSBV010000068.1:1573-8899 GCA_964605105.1 uncultured Lachnospiraceae bacterium
CTCGTGGTTTATAAAGAATGCAATTATTTTTTAGCTTTTCTATTTTATGAAAAGCATTAGGAGACAGATTATGGAAAAACAAATTACCTGTACCTTTATTGGTCTCGGATTAATTGGCGGCTCTGTCGCCCGCGCTTTAAAATTATATAATGATAATCTTTACATTAAAGTATTTGACACAGACTCTAATGCCATGAAATTGGCTTTGGATGAAAAAATTGCTGACGAGATCCACTCTTCTCTTAATGAAGAACTATGTCAGTGTGATTATTTATTTTTATGTGCACCGGTTTCCACAAATCTAAAAAATCTGGAGATTATTTCCGATTATCTTAGTCCGGATTGCATCTTAACTGATGTGGGAAGTGTGAAGGGTGCAATTCATGAAAAAGTACGTAACCTTAATCTGCAATCCAAATTTATTGGCGGACATCCCATGACCGGCAGTGAACGTGTAGGTTTCTTAAATTCCAACGCTGCTTTACTGGAAAATGCTTTTTATGTTTTGACTCCGGAACCAGAAGTTTCGCAAGAAAAGATTTCCGCTTTCCACGATCTTATTCAAAGCACCGGTGCTCTTCCTTTTCTTTTAAATGTAAAAAGACATGATGAGACTACCGCTGCTATCAGCCATCTACCACACTTAATTGCATCCAGTCTGGTAAATCTGGTCAAAAATAATGATGACAACAATGCCACCTTTAAGACCCTTGCCGCAGGAGGTTTTAAAGATATTACACGTATTGCATCTGCATCTCCCGGTCTGTGGCAGCAGATTATTTTAGAAAACGATAAAAATATTCTCGAATTTCTTTCTTCCTACATTGAAAGCCTTGCGGAATTAAAAAGTCAGCTTTCCGCCGGAAATAAAGAATATCTTTACAACTTCTTTGAAACTGCACAGGAATATAGGGATTCTTTTATCGATACACGAAGCGGTCCTTTCATAAAGCACTTTGTATTGACTTTAGATATTCCTGATAAAAGCGGAGCCCTTGCAGATGTTGTTAATCTGTTAGCAAAACACGATATCAGTATTAAAAATATTGGGATTGTTCATAACAGAGAATATCAGGAAGGTGTTCTTAGAATGGAATTCTATTCCCTCAGAGAGTACGAAGATGCTATTGTCTTTCTACAAGAAAATGGTTATTCTGTACATATGCAATAAATTTACTGTTTTATATAATAAATTCTAATAGCTATAGGAGATTTTTATGACCAACGAAACCATATACCCATTAAAAGGAGAATTAGAAATTCCCGGAGACAAATCCATTTCCCATAGAGCCATTATGTTTGGTTCTCTAGCAAAAGGAACTACAGAAGTAACTCACTTTTTACAGGGTGCTGACTGCTTATCAACCATTTCCTGTTTTCAGAAATTGGGAATTGAAATTGAAAACAAAACAGATAAAATCTTAATTCGAGGAAAAGGCTTGCACGGATTATCTGCTCCCAGCGAAATCTTAGATTGTGGAAATTCCGGTACAACTACCCGTTTAATTTCCGGAATTTTAAGTGGACAAAACTTTACTTCCACTTTAACCGGAGATGCTTCTATTCAGAAAAGACCTATGAAACGAATCATGGATCCACTAAGCCAAATGGGTGCTGACATCACAAGTATTCACGGAAACAATTGCGCTCCCCTTACCATTAAAGGAAGCAAATTAAAGGGAATCCACTACCATTCTCCCATTGCTTCCGCGCAAGTAAAATCAGCCATTCTTCTGGCCGGACTTTACGCTGACGGAATCACCAAAGTAACAGAACCTTATATCAGCAGAAACCATTCTGAGATTATGCTTTCCTATTTTGGTGCTGATGTAAAAACAGAAGGAACCACCGCTATACTTCTTCCCGAACCTATTTTAGAAGGACAAAAAATAGCTGTTCCCGGAGATATTTCTTCCGCTGCGTATTTTATTGCTGCCGGACTCTTGGTTCCCGGTTCCGAAATTTTATTAAAAAATGTAGGAATCAATCCTACCAGAGATGGTATTTTACGTGTTGCTAAGGAAATGGGTGGTAACATCGAACTTTTGAATGTAAATACGGATAATGGAGAACCTACCGCTGACTTACTGGTAAAATTCTCTGCTCTAAAGGGAATTACCATTGGCGGTGAAATTATTCCTACTCTGATTGATGAAGTTCCTATTATTGCTATTATGGCTGCCTTTGCAAAAGGAACCACCATTATCAAAGATGCGGCTGAATTAAAAGTAAAAGAAAGTAATCGAATTCAAGTCATGGTAGATAATTTAAAAGCTATGGGAGCAGATATCGAAAGTACTGACGATGGTATGATTATCCATGGCGGAAAAGATTTACATGGAGCTATCATTGACTCTCATAAAGACCATCGAATTGCCATGAGTTTCGCCATTGCCTCTCTTTTGGCAGACGGTCATATGACTATTCTGGACCGAGATTGTGTAGACATCAGTTTTCCAAGTTTTTACGCAGACTTAAACAGATTATCCGGTCAAACATTATAATTTTAGCCACTCCAACATTGAATACGCAGACTCTCTATAATGAACTTTTATTATATTCGCAATATAAAAAGCCTTAGGATTATGAACTATTTTCATCGTCCTAAGGCTCTACTATTTTATTTAATAATTATTCGCTTTGCTTCTTGGTCTCTTCTTCTACTGTCTGATATATACCTATTTTTCTCTTATATAAATCCGGCATACCTACAAAATGAGCACCATAATTGAATTTACCATCTATTTCATTTCTGCGAACAATGTCCAGAAAAACTTTAATTTTTTCTTTTGTCCAAATGGTAAGGGTCCCTTCATATATAGCTCCAAGTTCCAAATCATCTGCACACATGAAACCAATTCCGGTAAGAGATACATCTACAACATCAATGGACACTTCTGCAATGCTGGAACCATCTGCTCTCTTAATCTTTAACTGCGCATCTAAATCTGTTCTTTTTCTTCTTCTTCTTTCATCCATGACAAGTTCCCTCCGTGTATAGATATATTAATTCTAACTGTTGTCAGACAATTTGTCAAGAAAAAAGCCTCCCCATTCCACAACTGTAAAGCCTTCCCTGGCAATTGGTATATCTAATCCTTCCACCATCTTTTGTGCTAACTCTCTTAACGCCAAAGATTCGTAGAACAAGAAATCAAATTCTTCTTTCTGGCAGGTAATTCTATTGTATAAACATGGCATCTCCAAAAGAGAAGAATCTATATTTTTCTTCCACTGCTTCTTTATAAGCATTCAATACATTTTCTCTTCCGGCCAAAGCAGATACCAACATTACCAACGTAGATTCCGGTAAATGGAAGTTGGTAATTAATGCATCCAACACTTTAAATTTATAACCAGGATAAATAAAGATTTCTGTATTGTCACAGCACTCCTGTAATCTTCCGTTTTCATCCGCTGCACTTTCCACGGTTCTGGTACTGGTAGTTCCAACGCAGATGACTCTGTGACCATTTTCCTTTGCACGATTAATCTTATCTGCTGCTTCTTTAGTAATCTGATAATATTCGGAGTGCATATGATGTTCTAAAATATTATCCACTTTTACCGGACGGAAGGTTCCCAGACCTACATGCAAAGTTACATAGGCAATATCTACACCTTTCTCTTCAATCTGTTGTAATAACTGTGGTGTAAAATGCAGTCCCGCTGTTGGAGCTGCCGCAGATCCTTCATATTTGGCATATACTGTCTGATAACGATTCTTATCCTGCAATTTATGGGTAATATATGGTGGCAAAGGCATTTCACCAAGACTGTCCAATACTTCTTCCCAGATACCTTCATATTCAAAATGAATCAGTCGATTTCCTTCTTCTACTACCTCTAAAACTTCTGCTTTTAAGATTCCGTCACCAAAGGATAATCTTGCTCCCGGTCTGCATTTTTTGCCCGGTTTCACCAAAGTTTCCCAAACATCATTTTCTCTTCTTTTTAATAAAAGAACTTCCACCGCTGCACCGGTATCTTCCTTTACTCCTAAAAGTCTTGCCGGAATAACCTTTGTATTATTCAAAACAAGACAATCTCCCGGATTCAAGTAATCAATCACATCTTTAAAAATATGATGTTCTGTTTCGCCTGTTTCTTTATTTAACATCAGAAGTCTTGAAGAAGATCTATCCTCCAACGGATCCTGTGCTATTAATTCTTCCGGTAAATCAAAGTAAAAATCTGAGGTCTTTAATTCTCTCATCTTTATCTCCTTCTAAAACATTTGTAACTATTCAGACACCATATGAATGAAAATAGTTACAAACAAGCTTTTTCTAAGAAAGCAACGTAACCTCTCTTAGTTTCGTAAAGGTCAGCTTTGCTGATTGCTTCCCATGGAGCATGCATGCTCATAACTGCGATACCGGAGTCAATTACATTCATTCCATATAAAGCTAAGATGTACGCGATAGTTCCGCCTCCGCCAACGTCTACTTTTCCAAGTTCTGCCGTCTGGTATACAACACTTTCTCCATCCAAAATGTTGCGGATATGTGCCATATATTCAGGGTTTGCATCATTAGAACCACTCTTTCCTCTGGCACCTGTAAACTTGTTGAATACCATACCCTGACCTAAGAACGCAGAGTTTTTCTTTTCAAATGCAGATGCATAGGATGGGTCATAAGCCGCACTTACATCAGAAGATAACATATCAGATGCTGCCAGACATCTTCTTAAGTTAAGTTCACTATATTCTCCTACTAAATTCATAACTTCTGCTACAGAATTTTCAAAGAATCTGGACTGCATACCGGTAGCACCAACACTTCCGATTTCTTCTTTATCTACTAAAATACAGCAAGCTGTTCTGTCTACATCACCTACTTCAAGCATAGCTTTTAAGGAAGGGAACGCACACACTCTGTCATCATGTCCGTAAGCTAAAATTAAACCTCTGTCAAATCCTGCTTCTCTTGCTTTTCCGGCAGGTACGATTTCTAATTCTGCGGACAAGAAATCTTCTTCTTCAATATCATATGCTTCTTTTAAAATGTTAAGAATATTTTTCTTAACTGCTTCTTTTTCTTCTTTATCTTCTTCTTTTGTAGAAGGAACGTTACCGATAATTAAGTCAAGTGCTTCTCCTTCGATAACTTTTGCAGCTTTCTTTTCCAACTGTTCCTGAGAAAGATGAATTAAAAGATCTGAAATGAAGAATACCGGATCGTCATCTTCTTCACCAATGTTAATTTCAACAGTAGTTCCATCTTTTTTCACAATTACTCCATGAATTGCTAGTGGTAAAGTAACCCACTGATATTTTTTTACACCACCATAGTAGTGTGTATCTAAATAAGCTACTCCATTATCTTCATATAATGGATTCTGTTTTACGTCTAATCTTGGAGAGTCAATATGAGCACCTAAAATATTCATACCGTCACGCATTGGTTTCTGACCGATTTTGAACATAACAACTGCTTTGTTCATACATACAGCATATACTTTATCTCCGGCTTTTAATGTTTTGCCATCTTTGATTGCCTGCTGTAATTCAACATATCCTTCTTTTTCAATCATGTTTACAGTTAAATCTACACATTCTCTTTCTGTTTTACCATGATCTAAAAAGTACATATATTCTTTTCCAAACACATCTGCAGCTTTTAACTGTTCTTCAGTATATGTTTTCCAAACGTTTTTTCTTTCCATCTGCTTTATCTCCTTTTTCTAATTTAGCCTTGACTTTTTCTTTTCAGGCTAATTTCAAACATTAGTATTTTACCATGAGACTAATTAAGGTGTAAAGTCTTAATCCCTTAATAAGACCTTACACCTTGAATTTTTATATTCTTGCTATATCAATGCTTTTACTTCTTATTCTAAAATTCTGAACCTATTTCTTACTCGCCTTTTTTCTTGCTATAAACAAACCTGATAAAGCAGCCACTATACAAGCAAGAAGTGCTACCGCAGTAGCAGTTCCACCACTATTAGCACCATTTCCGGAACCGGTAGTTACTGCATTTTCTCCCTGCACAAGTACCAATGCTGAAATAGCATCTACCGTAACGGTATCACTGGCTTTTCCCAAACTCTCTGTCCCGGCACTTTCTCCATTGATGCAAATGTTCCATTCCCCTTCCGGAAGTGTAATTTCTTTTGCCTCATTGTTTGGATTGAATACAATGTACATAGCCTCAGCTGTCTCACCTTCTATACCGCCTGTTAAATGGAATGCGGTTACGTTTGGCTCTTCTATATCTACAACTGATACATGCTCTGCAACCGCTTCTGCTGTTGTAAGACGAAGTACAGGATGCGCTTTTCTAAATGCGATTAAGCCTTTATAGTAATCTACAACATCTGCATAAACTTCATTTTCTAATGTATCCCATTTTATATTATTTACTTCATCTGAAGCATTATAACTGTTCTCATTAAAGGTGCCATTTGCATTTACTTTGGTACGGAGCATCTCTTCTCCGGCCTGCATCAATGGAATTCCCTGTGCTGTCATGTAAATAGCTGCAGAAAGATTATTCATTTTAATCAAATCTTCCCCGGAAGCATCCGGATTGGATAACTGTAAGCGGTCATATAACGTATTATTATCATGACAAGATGCATAGTTTACCGACTGGGCAGGTGTAGTACACCATGTACCTGATAAACCAAGGAAACAATCCTCAATTACGCTTTCTAATTTGGAAGCACCGGAAACATAACCTCTTTCGCTGGTATTAAATACACTTCCTCTTATCCCATCACGGATAGTATCACTAAAGAATGCAAAACCGGGAACCTTGGATGAATTTGTCTGTGTTGTCATACTATACCCGTCTTTGGTAAGTTCGGTACCTAAAGTCCATCCTTCTCCATAAAATACAACATCAGGACGAACGGCATGAACTGCTTCCATAACTTCATTAATTGTTTCTGTATCAATAAGACCTACTAAGTCGAAACGGAAACCATCGATGTGGTATTCTGTTGCCCAATATAATACAGAGTCTACAATATATTTCTTTACCATAGCACGTTCTGAAGCTGTATCATTACCACAAGCAGAACCATTAGAATAATTACCTTTTTCATCTACACGACTAAAATAATCCGGTACCAGTTTATTAAAACAGAATTTTTCAGCATCATATACATGATTGTAAACAACATCCATGATAACACTGATGCCATCCTGATGAAGTGACTGCACCATCTGCTTTACTTCTTTTACACGAACTTCACCGTTGTATGGGTCTGATGAGTAAGAACCTTCTGGTACATTGTAGTTTACAGGGTCATAACCCCAGTTAAACTGTTCTTCATCTAAGCGAGTTTCATCTACTGAACCATAGTCATATACTG
>CAZSBV010000069.1:0-8740 GCA_964605105.1 uncultured Lachnospiraceae bacterium
CTCGTCCCACCAGATGGTTCTGTGTCAGTTCTTTCTCTTCCATCTTTGTTGCAATTTTGTTTCCCGCATATTCCAAAACATCATCTGTAAATTCCAACTCTCCAAAAACTTTTGCCTCTGCCTCGGTTGGGTGATGCATAAAACTTTCCATATTTCTTTCTATAATTGTTAACACTTCCCTGCTTCCCAGACTTTCTAACACCAAAGAAACCGGTCTATGATCTACAGATTTCAAAAACTCGGTCTGCCATTGTTTCATGATTTCTTCCATAAGATTAAGTCTTGCTATTCTTTGTCCATCAAGATTACCTAACACCGGTCGAATTCCATCTTCTGTTTCTTCATATCCTAATGTCATCCCGTGAGGCGCAGTAAAAATACTTTCAAACAAACAGTTATTAAATCCTGCTTTGCGTTTCATCTCTCCCTCCGGTGAAAAGAAATAGGTATTATAATCCTGCCTTTTTGTTTTTTCAGGCAGTTCGTATAATCCCCAATAGAATCCTTGCAAAGATTCTATTTTTCCCATCTTTTGCAACGACAGATTCAGTTCTTTCTGCATGGAACCTACCCAGCCACTGTCCACCAATGCCATCGGTATTTCTTCCAAAAGCCCTTCCTGCCTTAAATATTGTTCATACATAGGAAATGCTTTAAAAGAACTGTCCTGTAACATCTCCATAAAGCATACATTTTCTTTGAGCAATTCTTTTACCTGAGGCAGCTGCTCCCTTGGAATCTGTTCTTCCTTCTCTAGTGGAAGAACCTGTTCCTCATACATTTTCCGTCTCTGCTCCCGATTAAACCCGGCACGTTTATATAATTTTTTAGCTGTTACATCTAAACCGCCCAGCGTGATGTAATCCAACGCTTTATTTGTATCCAAATGATAATTCGGCACCCGAATGGAATAGCGGGAACAATACAAATATCTGCACTCTATCGGAAGTCCATATTCTTCTACATAAACTCTGGCTGTCTGATACATAAAGTACCCATCTCTTGCAAGAAAATAGAGACGTTTTATGCCCTTGACTTTTGCCTCGTTCAGTACCCATGCAACAAAACCATTTAATGCCGGTGCCAATACATAATTTGTTACTGACTGTATAACCTCTTCTTTGGTTTCCATCTTGGAAACTTTCCCGGAGAATTTCTTTGTGACCTCTGCAAATAAGACATTTTTGTCCAGTCTTCTTTGATACTCTTTCACTCTGTCGTATTGCTTCACAAAAAACCTCCTTCCCCTTATCGCCTTTTCAAGGCACATATCCATTTATTGGGTATCATCCCGATGATAATTGGCTTTATAACATAAACAATGGTAAAAGGATTTAAAATGCCCAATCGCTTAAATCCTTCCCATCGCACCCCTGCTTCTTGTATTCCACAAATAAAAGTACGCTTTTTATAAGCTTCTTCATACTCTCTGTAATCTAATAAAAATTCCTGTAAATTTGCTCCCTGTTCCCCTGCCGCATGAAGGCGCATAAACAATTCATAATCTTCCGACCGATAAGGATGTTTCCCCGTGTTATATCCTCCATAAGCAAGCAACGCCTCCCGTCGTATTATTATGGAGGGGTGGGCGTAGGGCGAAAATTTTAAGAACTCCTTTTTCCCTGGGGACTTGGAGAAGCGACGTTCGCCCCATTTATTTCCTTTTTCATCAATCAGAGAAATATTGCTGCCCACCCACATAAATTGATTATGTTCCTCCAGGAACTTAATCTGCTTTTCAAAACGCTTTGGATGCGAGATATCATCCGCATCCATTCTGGCAAGATATTTTCCCCTTGCCAGTGTCATAGATTCATTCAAACCATGTGCCAGAGATTGATGCTTCTCGTTTCTTACATATTGAATTCTGTCGTCCAGACAGGAAATTTCATAAATATATTCCATATATACACTGTCCGAACCATCATCATATAAAATCATTTCCCATTCCGTAAATGTCTGCCTGATAATAGACTTTACGGCCTGAGTAAGCTCCCCTTTTTCGGGATTATATACACATAAAAGTACGCTAACTTGTGGCTTTTCCATATACTTCTCTCATAATGATGGCTGTATTCTTCTTATCAAAGTTTTCTGTACTTTTCCGAATTGCAGTTCTTTTTTCCACATCCAAGCTCCACAATGTCTGCTCCTGATACATTTTCAGTATCAGTTCCGCATATTTTTCCGGAGCATTCTCCATACAAACATAGCCATTTTCCTTATCTATCATAAATTCTCTGGTTCCTCGATTATCTGCTGCCAAGACCGGAACCCCCATAGCCATAGCTTCCAGCGCTGCCATTCCTAATCCCTCTCGAATCGTAGGAAATGCCAAAATATCGGCTGCTGTCAAATAAGGTCTTACATCCGTCTGGTATCCATAAAAAATAACGTATTTTGATACTCCCTTTTCTTCTGCAAGTTTTCTTAATTCAGGCTCCTGTTTTCCGGCTCCCAATAACCCATATCTGAAATTTGAAATATCAATTTCCTTCTTTTTTAACAATGCTATTGCTCTGATAATAACTTCAGGATTTTTATTCTCCCTGAGTTCTCCCACACTTAAAATAAAAAACTTATTTTCTACCCTAAGCTGCTTTCTTGCTTCACGTCTTTGTTCCAAAGATGTTTCATAAAAATATTCCCGATCCAGTCCCACGCCGGGAATTTGATAGGTCCCTTTTCTCTGATGCATCTTTCTTGCTGCCTGATAATCTTCCTTATTTACCGTAATAATCACATCTGTAAAACAGCTCAATATTTTTTCAATACTGTGATAAATCAGGTTATGTAATTTCCCGGCTCCTTTGTAAAAATGAAATCCATGTACGGTATAGATCACTTTTACCGGCATCCCGATTCCCGCCAGTCTTCCTACCAATCCACCAGATGGTGTATGACAATGGATGACTGAAATCTCTTCTTTTTGAATCAATTCCCTTATTTGTTTCACCGCTCTTGCATTATGGTTAATACCAAAGGGAGACTGCCAAATGTCTATGTCATGAAAAAAGACTTTCATTTCTTCATAAACATTGTCAGGAAACTGATATATTGGATTATTCCTATTGGATGCATAATGTACTTCATAACCTAGCTCCTGCAAGACTTTAACATCTTCTTTTCCAAACTTTGCAAGGAATCCCCAGACTGAAGTCACAATCAGTATTTTCTTCTTCATGAAAAAATGTCCTGCTTTCTCTTCCGGCTTATTTCTACACTTTTATAAACCTGTATCTAAGAAAGGTACTAAGTCAACATTCAAGATATATAACAATCCTCTTCTGCCGGACCATTGTCTCCTTTTATTCTTAAACCCTGACTTAGTACTTCTCAGCCTCATTTTTTATTTACAGATTTCTATCCTTTTTGTTATTTACAGGTCCCCCATAAAAGAGGGACCTGCCTTGAAACCCGGCTTCGCCTAAGTTTCAAATCTTAGAACTCACCAGTTTTAGGAGCTTTTACACCTGCTGCGGAAACGTCAGACGCATCAACTACCATAACAACTACTGGAGAAAAGCTTGTAAATGTACCTGTTACAGTTAAATCTGCCCCAAGGTAACCTTCACCTACTTTTTCCCATGTTTTTGCTTCGTTATCCATTCTGTGAAGAATAACTGCATAATCACCAGCTTTTGCATTAGCTACTTTGATTGGTACAGAAACGCTTGTCTGTCCAGCAGGAATTACGATGTTAAGATCGAATGCTGCTACCATTTTTGCATTTGTATTTACACCAAGATTAGCTAAGTGAGTAGGATTAGTTACCACTTCCTGCACTCCTGCAAATACACCTGTAGAAAGAGCCTCAACTTCAGCGCCTGCTACTGCAACTGTTACATTAGCCTGTGCAGCCTTTGCTTCAGCCTGAGGACTTGGTGCTGCCATTACCGGAAGTACCATAGCTGCTGTCAATGCAACTACTAATAATACACTGCGTAATTTTTTCATGGTTATCTCCTCCTTTCTTCATTTTTGTTTATATCAAACGGCTGAGCCGTCTAATATCGCATTCAATATTTTTTTACTCTATTTATATATATAACTATAATCAATAGCGGACTATTCTACTTTTGTATAGAAGACATCCATTACCAATTGCTTCAAAGCAGCGTCATTCACATGAAATTCTTCGCTTTCTTCTCCCATGACCAGATCACCTTCCATTCCCCACATATTGCCTAATGAAAAATTAAAGCTTAATGCCATATCAGCCAGATAAGCTATTTCCTCCATGGAAACACTGGTAACAATATGTTTTTGTATATCTTTATATAAAGATAATGGAAACGAAATATTGCCTTTTGTCTTTTCTTTTAGCTTCTGTACAAAAGCGGTCATAAACTCTTTCTGACGATCAATTCTTCTAAGATTGGTCCCCAGTTCCTGAGTCTCTGCAGCTCTATGGCGAACATAATATAATGCTTCTTCCCCCTGCAGGATGACCTTGTTTCCGACTTTCCATTGAGGCATATAAACCGCCACATCCTCATCAACCGTTACTTCTACACCGCCTACTGCATCATTCAAAGTAGCAATGGCTCCAATATCTAATGCTGCATATCCATGGATCGGGATTCCATAAAACAAATCCGAAACTGCTTTTTCCATTAATTCACAGCTCTTTTCCCTTCCATCACCATAGGCATACTGAAGTGTAATCTGACCTTTTTCTGTTCCAATATAAACACCTGCTGTATCATATATTTCAATTTCAGTCATACTGTCACGATTGACATTAATCACCTGAATTTCTTCTGTTTCAGGATTGATAACTACCAGAATTAGAGCATCTGCTTGTCCGGCTTTTCCCGGCGTCTTTGTTTTACTGATTCCGCTGTGAGAATCAATTCCCATGCACAAAAAGGTTACAAGTTCCTGATTATATTCATAGACCTGACCGTCTACCAGAATCTGTCCTTCTTCCAGTTCATAATTACCGACTTCTGACTCCTGCTGCATTTCATTTATTCCAACTGTCATCCCATCACCCGCCATATTTTCCCCATGACGGTTCAAACTGCTCTTTCCCATATTCTGTAAAATAAAATATATCAAAATAAGAACCACAAAGAGGCAGAGGAAGCATCCTCCACCTATCAGCCATTTTTTATAACTCTTTTTAGCTGTTCTTTTCTTCCTTTTCCTTTGTTTTTCCTTCTCCATGCTGCTATTCTCCGCTGTTTTGCAACACAGCCTGTACTAAAAGTCTCTTATCCGGTTGATTTCCCATACAGGTAACTAATGTGATAATCTTATCCTCCGCAGTCACACCTACATCTCCCCGGATATTTGCGTTCATGGAACGCATATTTAAAATCTCATTTAAATAGTTGGCATACACCGCTTCGTCTGCAAAATTAAAACTATATAACAAATGTCTATCATCATAGACATAGGCCGCAAATATGGTATATGTAAGTTGCTTTTCTGGTGTATAAATCAAAATTGTATTATTCTTTTCAAAAAAAGACGCATCCTCAAATTTATGCAATCCTGCAAACATGGTTCCGTTCTTCATGTTATGTCCATAAATAACGGTATTGTTATCTGTAAAATCCTTAGAATTCATGTTTTCTGTGTAAATACATCCCGGATAACCATAAGAACCATCAATGTTATAATTTAAGTAGTAAGTATTATCTGTTGCATGCTGTAAAATTGGATAATCAATTACAGTCCCTGGGACCGTAATCCAAGCATAAACATCTTCGTTCACTTCCCACATTCCGGCAAAATCTACCGGACAACCATTATAGACAGTTACTGTATTACTATCTATTTCCTTGATTCCATCTGCGGTCTGAGATTCTTTACTGCTCAAAATATCAGATTGAACACTTGTCTCTATAACCTCTGTTCCTAAGTCTCCTTGCACTCCTTCATTGTCTGCCGAATCATTTTCCAAATCATCTGTTTTATGTTCGTCATACAATGCTTCTATCTCTTCCTGAGACATAACGGCTTTCGGTGGTTCATACTGGGCTTCCTCTTTTGCCTGTTCTATCTTATTCTTCGCATATATGCCACCACCTACTACGCCACATACAATTAGTATGCTAATAACATATACTACAATTTTTCTAATTAATTTCTGATTCATAATTATGTTTCTCCTCAATTCAGGCACATAATCTGCATATATTGTTCTTAGTGCACACTTACTCATTTTATTTTAGTAAATATATTTACTAAGCAAGTTTAGTACAAATCTTTACTAAAGTCAATAGCAATTTCTAAACAATCAATAGAAAAAAGTCTAAAAAAATATCATCTTTATGATATTTTTCCATTCAAGACACTAAATTTTTCATCTTAATAATAGAAATAGGAACTTTAGGGGTATTAGTAAAGATATGTACTAAACAAAAGGTTAAAAAAGGTACTATGTTAAACTTATTTAAAATGTTAGGAAGATTTTTAGCATGAATGCAATCACTTATAGATTATTTTCAGATAATGATTCTGTCTCAGTTTTTTCCCATACCTCTACTTTTATAGATATTGAAACGGAACCAACTACTAATTTTCCAGATAACATTTCCAGTAATATTCCGTATCAAATATTGGAATATTATAAAAAGTACTACAAAAAATCCTTTTTCCCATTACAAGAGGCACATATGAGATATGTTACAATCATAAGAAATCTCCGTGAAGATGCTGATAAAACGCAACAGGAGATTGCAGATTTCTTAGGCACTTCCCAGACCATGTATGCCCGTTATGAGCGTGGAGCCAACGAAATGCCCATTCATCATCTAATTAAATTAGCACAATATTATAATGTCAGTTTAGATTATTTATGTGGTCTTTCCACAGTCAAACGTCCGTATCCTATATTTTAACTATCTATTGAATTTTGCTAAGACACTTCTAATTACTAACGCTTCTATATTTTCCTTTCTTTTATAAGCCTCTTATTTTGTAAATTTTCTAACTGTATAAAAACCAAGCAGGGGGAATTTCTCATTTCAGAGAAATTCCCCCTGCTTGCGGAACATATTTTTTATCAATTTTTCAAGCAACCGACAGGAACTACATATACACCATCTTGACGACGATATGCATAATCACCAATTCCCGTCAAAACCATAAGAAAAGATGGCACATTCATCTTATCAATATCAATTTTAGCTTCCATTGATTTCAGACTTTTTGCACCTTCCTCAATAAGCTTATCACCGCCAAGCTTGATTTCAATAAGACCGTATCTGCCATTTCTCAAATGAACAACCGCATCACATTCTTGTCCATCTTTGTCCCGGTAGTGGTAAACCCCGCCCCCCAACGCATCTGCAAAAACGCGAAGATCTCGGATACAAAGTGTTTCAAAGAGAAATCCAAAAGTCTTCAGGTCGTTTACCAAGTCATTCGGACCAACACCCAAAGCTGCGACAGCAATAGACGGATCAATATAATACCGAGTATCAGACGATCGAATAGCGGTTTTTGACCGCAGATTTGGATTCCAAGATGGCATATCCTCTATAACAAAGATTTTGCGGAGTGCATTAACGTAAGATGCAACAGTTTCCTCACTAATCGAAGTTTCATCATTTGCGGCAATATCCTGTGCAAGCACAGTATTGGGTACTTGACTACCTTGATTTCTCGCATAGGAACGCATGAGCCTGCGCACTCTTTCGGGATTCTTCTGCACATTGTCTGCCCGATTAATATCGGAGTGAACGACTGCATCATAGTAATCCATCGCTTGATCTAAGGCTATCTCATCACGCATATCCACCGCTTGCGGCCATCCACCTCGACACACAAGAAATGCCAAACGGTCAATACTCAGATTGGATTCTCCGTCAATTTCCGTCACTCCGTCAAACAGCTCTTTTAAGCTGACTTCGCCTGTTGAATCTCCCGATTCATATAAACTCATAGGTCTCATCGTCAGCCAAGTGAAGCGACCTGTACCGGAGTGTGTAATTTCCTTGGTATCAGCTGGGACAGCAGAGCCGGTGAGAACAAACTGTCCAAGTTCGCCACGATGGTCAACCTCAAAGCGAATAGCATCCCAGATTTTAGGAGCAAGCTGCCATTCATCAATAAGTCTTGGCGTAGCCCCCTTTAACAGTCGTTTAGGGTTCAGCTCTGACATAGTGATGTTCTGCTCCTTCTTTTCCGGATCATCCATATACAAAATGCTGGCAGCAAGCTGTTCAGCTGTTGTAGTTTTACCGCACCATTTAGGACCTTCAATCAGCACCGCACCTTTGCCTTCCAACTTCCTTCTCAAAATATCATCGGCAATTCTTTTTCTGTAGTTTTTCAATCGGAACACCTCATTTTCATTCATATCATTTATATTATACACCATAATTATAAATTTTTACATAAGCTTTCCGATAGTTGACGAAATATTTTTCCGATGTTTGGCGGCATTTATTTCCGATAGTTGGCGAAATATTTTTCCGATGTTTGGCGATAAATGTTTCCGATAGTTGGAATTGAATATCACAATTACAAAAGAATATCGGATACTTCCCGCATCCGATATTCTTTGTAATTAACTATTCCGATCTTTTTCCAGTTATATCTTTCTATCTATACTTCCACTACCCAGCCTTCTGGTCCTGCAATCTTACCAAGCTGAATGCCTGTGATAGTATCATATAATTTCTGGCTTAATTCACCAATTCCGCCACCATTGATTTCCACATCAGTATCACCTTCACGAAGATGTCCTACCGGTGAAATAACTGCTGCTGTACCGGTTCCC
>CAZSBV010000070.1:0-8727 GCA_964605105.1 uncultured Lachnospiraceae bacterium
TTTTGTTACATACTTTACAGGTTTAAGGCTCACGCAATTTAACTGTTTTAGCAGCTTTACGTTTGTTGTAATCCTGCATCGCAGCATAGTGTTTTCGGGTGGTATTAACATCTTTATGCCCAAGAACATCTGCAACGAGATAAATATCACCTGTTTCCTGATACAAATTGGTTCCATATGTACTGCGGAGCTTATGGGGGGTAATCTTTTTTAAACTTGTCACCAAAGAAGAATACTTTTTGACCAGATTTTCTACACTTCTGACTGTAAGACGTTTGTTTTGCATGGATAAGAACAGAGCATCCTCGTGTCCGGAAACGGGAATAATATGTTCTCTCTGATCCAAGTAGTCGGAGAGTGCTTTTTCGACTTCTTCTCCAAAATAAACAATATCTTCGTATCCGCCTTTTCGTCGTACTTTGATTCCCATATTGTCAAAGTCTACATCATAAATATTTAATCCCACACATTCAGAAACACGAATCCCGGTTCCGAGGAGCAGTGTCAGAAGTGCCAGATCGCGGACTTTGGTTTTGGCATGGTAAGCAGCCTGTTTTTCAGTTAATTTAGTACCGGCTTCTACCTGATCTAATAATTGGGCTACTTCATTTGGTTCAAGTCTGATAATTTCTTTAGAATGTAATTTGGGCATGGAAACTAAAGCGGCAGGATTGGTCTGAATCATTTCATTTCGATAGAAATAGTTATAAAAGCTTCTTAGTGAAGCTAATTTTCGGCTTTTTCCTCGTTCTTCATTGGTGACCTCAGATTTACTGTTTCCTTCAGATTTATAACTGATAGAATCCGGTTCTGTATCTTCATATTCTGAAGCCATGGAATCTTTATTAATATCTTTACTGTATAAAGAAAGATATTCCAGATAATCTTCAATATCTTCACGCTTAACCTTATCCAGTATTTCCAAAGGATAATCTAAAATATCCATAGTTTTTCCATAGGGATGATTTTGGTGAAGATAATCAAAGAAAATTCTTAAATCATAGGCATAAGCAATTTTGGTACGACTTCCATAGATGTTTTCCACGCCCCTGAAGAATTGACGACAAAAGGGTGGAAGAGTGGTCATGATTTCTCGAAGTTTTCTTATATTTTGTTTGTTTAACTCGTCGTGATAGTTGTTTTGTTCCATAAAATCCTCTTAATAAGATAAATAACACATGAAATTTATAAAAATAAGTTAGGACAAGATTTAATTATTCCATCCATTTATATTAGAACGGCAAATGGCTGTAAACATTCGTTCCTTAACCCCTGGATGCTCCATGTTAAGCTGTTTTAATAAATCACCGGCATATTCGCGTTTGGTGTGACCGTCTGCCGGACAAGGGCTTTTGACTACAGGAACTTCATATTTATTAACAAAACCGATGACATCAGTTTCATTCATATAAATTAAAGGTCTGATAACGGTTAAATCCATACGATCCAGATAAGTTACTGGAGCAAAGGTATGGAATCTGCCTTCAAAAATTAAGGATAATAACATAGTTTCAACCACATCGTCTTTATGATGCGCATAAGCAACTTTATTGCATCCACAAGCCTTAATAGCGTCATTTAAGGCACCTTTAC
Source organism: uncultured Lachnospiraceae bacterium (assembly GCA_964605105.1). GTDB lineage: Bacteria > Bacillota > Clostridia > Lachnospirales > Lachnospiraceae > SFDP01. The sequence goes on from CAZSBV010000070.1 coordinate 1,594, forward strand.
GCATTTTTGCACATAAGGAGCAGGGATTAGTTTCTTTGCGGTCTTCAAAGATAATTTTACCGATATCTGTTTTAACGACATGATATTCTACATCGAGTTGTTTACATAACGCTACAATTTTGTCCAGATTCATGTTACCAAAGCCTAAATCCACAGTTATAGCTATAATATCGAATTTCTTAGGATAAAAACGTCTTAAACCGTGTAAAGCATATAATAGACACAGACTGTCTTTTCCTCCGGAAATACCGATAGCGATTTTGTCGCCGTCCTCAATCATATTGTAATCATCGATGGCTTTACGCACATGACTTAATACTTGTTGTAATTTCATAATATTAAGAACCTTTCTTTTTATGTAGATTAAAAAATAGTGAATTATAGAATGTGATTAGATTAAATGGATTATGCTATAATACACAGTATTAATATATCATAATATCTATTTCCACACAACAACTTTTCGTTAAAGTGTTGTTTTGCGAATAGTTGTGTTTCGCAAATATAAGGCATCTGAGGACTCTTTCAAATGCCTTATATTAAATTATTAAATACTTTTTTACTTATTTGCTTCGAAGCTTTCCACAGTCTGAATGATTAACTGTACAGTCCCTTCAATACCGAATTTAGAACTGTTAATACATAAATCGTAACTGTCGGCGCGTCCCCATTTTTTGGAGGAATAATAATTGTAATAGCTTTGTCTTTGTTTATCTTTTTTGATGATCATGTCTAAAGCTTTGGATTCATTTAAATCGTATTTTTTCATAATACGTTTTACTTTTACATCTTCATCACCATAGATAAATAAATTCAGACAATTCTTATAATCGCTTAAAGCATAATCGGCACAACGTCCAACAATTATACAAGGGCCTTCATCAGCCATCTTTTTAATAGTATCAAATTGTGCTAAAAATACTTTATGGCTAATTGGCATATCAATAAAGGATGATGAATTGTAGCCAAAGGAATATGTATCCATAACCAAATTATATAAAAATGAATTTGTAGGTCTTTCATCATGATTTTCAATCATTTCCTGACAAAATCCACTTTCTTTAGCAGCCCTGCTTAACAATTCCTTATCGTAACAATTTATACCGTAATGTGCTGCAACCTTTTCTCCGATTTCTTTACCTGCAGAACCAAATTGTCTTCCAATTGTAATGATTGTATTCATTAAAAAGCCCCTTTCCTGTGAATTAATATGCTAACATTTTACATAAAAATACATAAAAATTCAATCAATTTTGCAGAATTTTTAAAAGTTTTTCAAAATAGTCAGGTATTGGAGCTGTTGTTTCAATATACTCTTCTGTTGTTGGGTGTTTAAAACCTAAAATATAGGCATGTAAAGTCTGCCCGTTTAGTTTGTGTTTGTTTTTGGTATCACCATAAAGTTCATCTCCTAATAGGGGATGTCCTAAGGAAGATAAATGTACACGTATCTGATGTGTTCTCCCGGTTTCCAGTCTACATTCAACGTATGTGGCATTTTTAAGCCGTTCCAGGACTCTTACGTGAGTTACAGCATGTTTTCCGTTCTTTTCGTTAATGGCCATTTTCTTGCGTTCTACAGGGTGTCTTCCTATAGGTGCATCGATAGTATATTCGTCTTCTTTCAATACGCCCATACAAATGGCACGATATTTTCGGACAATAGAATGTTCTTTTAACTGTTCTGCTATGATTTCATGCGAATTATCATTTTTACATACAATTAAAGAACCGGTAGTATCTTTATCTATACGATGAACAATTCCGGGACGCATAACGCCGTTAATGCCGGATAAACTGTCCTTGCAGTGAAACATAAGAGCGTTTACCAGTGTGCCGCTATAATGACCTGCTGCGGGGTGTACGACCATATCTTTGGGTTTGTTTACTACAATGACATCGTTATCTTCGTATAGTATGTCTAATGGAATATCCTCTGCTAAAATATCCGGTTCCACACTTGGAGGAAGTTGGAATTCTATTTCATCGTCAATTCGCAAGCAATAATTTGCCTTTACAATTTTACCGTTTACAGCCACATTTTGTTCTTGAATCATTTTCTGAATGTAAGAACGGGACAGAAAATCTAAATTAGAGCTAAGATATTTGTCAATTCGTAATCCTTCCCATTCTTCGTTTATTTGAAATTTAAATATATCCATGGATCAAAATTACTCCTATTAAGAAAGCCGGAAAAGATATCCGGCTTTTAAAGTTTATTGTTTTATTTAATCTCTCGCACTTTTTTGGGACGAATATTTAAGAAATCTAAATCCTCTTCCTTGTATACGAATAACATAACGATTGCCAGTAATACGCAAGCGACAGACACATAAATATCAGCCATATTAAAAATCGGGAAATTAATCAATACAAAATAAAAGAAATCTACAACATATTCCAGACGGATACGATCAATCATGTTTCCGATGGCACCGGATGCAATCAATACCAATAAAAGATGCAAAATATTGTATTTTTTATCTTCCGGCATTTTAACAAGAATATAACAAATTGCCATTAAAACAATGCAGGAAATAAGGATAAAGAATCCTTTCTGATTTTGAAGCATACCAAAGGCAGCACCACGATTTTCAAGATAATTAAGTTCAAATACTCCATCAATGATAGAATATGCAGGTTTATCTTTTAAGTTTAAAACAGCAAGATATTTTGTATATTGATCTATGCCGATTAATACAATAATCATGATAAAATCAAATATTATAAAGTTTCGTTTGTGTTTACTCCATTTCATCTCGATAAATGATCTCCTCTATTCCAGCCTTCAATTCATCTTCGGTTACGGACTTGTCAATGACAGCTTTGCCGATTTTTTTCAATAATATAAATTTAATCTGCCCCTGTTCCATTTTCTTATCAGATTTTGTAATTCGGATAATTTCGTCGATATCAATATCTTCAATGCTGATTGGAAGATTAAATGGAACGAACATATCTCTTACTTCATAATATTCTTCCATGGATAACAATTGTTTTTTCCAGGAAATAAAAGCGGCAACGACACAACCTAATGCAACGCATTCACCATGTTGAAGGGTGAAGTTCTTATATTTTTCAATAGCATGTCCTACCGTATGACCGAAATTTAAAAGTGCGCGGTCTCCCTGTTCTGTAGGGTCTTTTTCTACAACAGCTTTTTTGATCTGACAACTTCTGTAAACTAATTGTTCTAATACTTCCATATCTCGTTCACAGATTTCATACATATTAGAAATCATCCATTCGTAATACATGGCATCTTTGATAAGACCGTGTTTCATAGCCTCTGCAAAACCGTTATAGAACTGTCTTTCGTCTAACGTAGATAAGGTACTAATATTAATATAAACTAATTTGGGCATTTTGAAGGCGCCGACCATATTCTTATATTGTTCAAAATCTACACCGGTCTTTCCACCGATACTACTGTCAACCTGAGCTAAAAGTGAGGTTGGAATTTGAATAAAATCGATACCTCTTAAATAAGTTGCGGCTGCAAAACCTGTCATATCACCAACAACGCCACCACCTAAAGCAATAAGCTTGTCTTTTCGATCAAAATTATGTTCAATTAAAAAGCGGTAAATATCATTTATAGTAGTTAAGTTCTTTCTTTCTTCTCCGGCCTGAAAAGTAAAGGAAACCACCTGTTTGCAGATAGGGGTTAAAAGCCCTTTTACTTCATCAAGGTAAATAGAGCCAACAACGGAGTCTGTGATAACACAAATTTTCTTATTTGTTACATCTAACTTACAAATCTCTTCACATAAATTTTCAAAACTATTTTCGATAACGATATCATAACAAGGTTTCTTATTGTATAAAACTTCTAATCTCTGACTCATAATTTTTCTCCTAAAATAGAATTAAGAATGTGCCAGGCACATTCTTAATTATGTATTGATGGTACATCAAAAGATCCGCTTAAAATTTCCTGAAAATCTCCGGAAATATCAACACTAGCTGGTGTAATAATAAAGATGTAATGAGAAATTTTCTGAAGATTTCCAGAAATTGCATAACAGGAACCGGATGTAAAATCAATGATTCTCTGGGCTACATCTACATCAATGCCTTCTAAATTTAAAACTACTGTTCTGTTAGCTAATAAGGTTTCTGTAATTTCTCTGGCATCTTCTACAGAGGTTGGTTTGATTACACATACCTCCATACCGGAAGTACTTAATTTTCTTGGCTGCTGTCTTACAGGAACGATTCTGGAAGGCTGTTTTTTAGCTTCTTCAGTCACATCAGGCTGTTTCATAGGTAAGACTTTATCTTCTTTTGGATCTTCATCATCTAAATAATCGTCGTCATCATAGTAATCATCATCTTCGCCATCATTTAATTTCATGATATTTAAAAATCTATCCATTACGCTCATTCTTATAAACTCCTATTCCTAATTTACATGATAATTACGTTCGCCAAAGATTCCGGTACCTACGCGTACATGTGTCGCACCTTCTTCTATAGCCACTTCGTAATCACCAGTCATACCCATGGACAAAATATCCATACAAACATTATCGATGTTTTTTGTCGTTATGTCAACAGATAATTGTTTCATATTTCTAAAATATTGACGATTATCTTCTGCATTTTCCACAAAAGGAGCAACAGTCATTAAGCCTTTAATTTCAATGTTTGGTAAAGCACTGATTTCCCGTATCATATTTTCACATTCCGCAAAAGAAAGACCAAATTTTGACTCTTCTTCAGCTATGTTGAGTTCAATAAGAATCGGCATGGTTAAATTATGTTTTACGGCTTCTTTGCTGATTTCTTCTGCAAGTCGCAAAGAATCTACACTATGAATCAGACAGACTTTATCAATAATATATTTTACTTTATTTCGTTGCAAATGTCCTATCATATGCCAACGAATATCTCCTGGCAGCTGGTCATATTTTTCCAGGATTTCTTGAACTTTATTTTCTCCAAAGTCCCGGATTCCGGCGTCATAAGCTTCTTGCAGCATGGAAACCGGCTTAGTTTTACTGACTGCAATTAAATGTGCATCCTTGAAATTTCTTCCAACTTTTTCGCAGGCAGTATCGATTTTATTTTGAACAATTTGAATGTTATTTTTAATCATATATATTTACAAATTCCTTTACTGTATATTTTTTATTATTTTTTGTATTTTGTATAAATCATAAACAAGGTATTTGAACACGTCAATTCAAAAATTCATCATCATCTACAGTTTCTGCTTCCAGAACAATATAGTCATATTCAATCAATCCATACTCGGTATTGGATTTAATAATGGAATATTCCTCATTTTGATACAATATTTGAATCTGTTTGAAGTCCGCATATCCTTTATTTTTATTATATACTCCCACAAGGCTTCCGCGTTCTTTGATTTCAACCGTGTCATTGGAATCCGTCAGTATTAACGTATTTCCCATTTCAAGATCCGTGCTATCAATATAATAATTTCCATCTTCTTTGCTATATATTGTTACAGGAATAAATTTACTAATTTGGTTGCCATCCTCATCATATACTTGTTTTAAAACACCGGATTCGCCGTTTTCACCACTTTTACTGACATAAGCTTCAGGGATAATATAAAATTCTTTTTGTACAATTGCTGAGTTTGGAACCTTTAAGCCTTCTTCTTCTTCAATTAATAACTCTATTTTGACAAATCTGTCAGAACAGAAAGAAATCATGGAATTGTTAAAAATTAATTGAAGGAAGTGCTTTTCGTCGCTATTAGTAATCAACTGGACCTCAGCCCAAGAAACAGTCTGATCTTTCAAAAATTTGACCTGTACATACTCTTCTTCCAGTAAATAATCAGCTCTTTCGGCATCTGTTTCAATAATCAAAGACCAGGTTTCATCTGTAATCAATTTATAAATAGGTTCTCCGGCACTGATCAATTCATTGGCAATTAACTGTGTTTTCTCATAGTCTTCTTTGGCTAAGATGTCTGAATTGATATCTGCAGGATTGAAATCTTCATATCCATCATAAGAATAAACAACAATTCCGGAATCAGGTGCAGTACATATGTTAATCAATCCACTGTCACCACTCCTGTTCAGTTTTTCAAGGTTTTCCAGAATGTTTGAGTTTGCCAGTTTCAGGACATTTCCTTCTATGGCATATTTGAAATCATAGGTGGAAGCAAAATTACGGGTATCAAAATCATTGGTAAAATCCATGATATCATCTCGAAGCTTGTCCAGAGAAGTTTCTGAGAGAGAATTTTCACCCATGTTCTGTTCATTCATAATATCCTGAAGACGTCCACCTTCATCTACGGTACAGACCATTTTATAAGCGCCTATTCGACTGCCCTCACTAACGTAATAATTCAAATAACCGGAATAGTTACTGGTAATTATAGTTTCTTCACGCAGAGCAAGTCCTGTATAAACGTTATCTACAAATAAGGAACCCTTTTTGACCTGATAGCCCGCAACATGTTTAGTTGTAAAATACATAAATACGCATACTATAATATATAAAAATATAATGCCAAAAAATATCATTCCAAGGTTGATATTTAAAGGTTTCTTATATTGTTTGATCTTACCGGAATTTGTATTTGCCAAAACAGTTCCTCCAAATAAAATAATAATCTTCAAAAAAGGAGCTGTTTACACAGCCCCCTTATGTATTCAATATCCGAAATCTTGTCTTTGCTTATAAAGAAACAATAACTTTTGATTTCAAGCTTTCATCCAATTCACATTCATCACAGGATACACTTAATATAAAGTTTACATTAAATTTTTCACCAAGAGCTTCTAATCTATTTACTACATCTGTAATAGAAGCATCTTCTAATTTGGAAATTTTAAGGAAACTATCAAAATACATCTGTTCTAAGTCGTGGTCCTGAGAAATAATTCCACATACAAAACCAATGAATTCTGCACTATTTTCAAATGCATAATCAGAAACATCAATTAAACGAACTTTGTTGTTAAGTTCAAACATATGTTTTGTACTTTTGTCTAAGTAAACAATGTTACCAGAAACAGTTTTTACTTCACTATTAACTTTGTCTAATAAATATTTTGTTTTGCCTTTCCCCTTTTTACCTACTATTAATTGAACCATTGGTAATCCCTCCTACAGTAAAAATTTTGTTGCGCATGGCAATCT
>CAZSBV010000071.1:0-8689 GCA_964605105.1 uncultured Lachnospiraceae bacterium
TCTTTTCCGGATTGATCTTATCCAGCAATAATCTGTTCTGCATTCCAAATTCCGGGCAACGTTTGATCACCTGTCCTTCCAGTTTGAACTGTAAAATGCTGACTGCTTTGTGCATCATCATATCCAACGCCAGATCTTTCATATTATAATCTCTGCTATAACGGATATTAAAGGCATCACATTTTACATTCTTATAAGTTTCCAATGCAAAAGTAGCCAGTGGAATCAGGTTAATACCATAACCTTCTTCAATAGTATCCAGATTTCCGTAACGAGCCGCAATTCGGATACAGTTACAAATGCATGCCGGCTGTCCACTGGCAGCCCCCATCCATACAATATCATGATTTCCCCACTGAATATCTACAGAATGGTAGTTACTTAAGGTATCCATGATTTCGTGAGGTCCTTTTCCCCTATCATAAATATCCCCTACAATATGTAAATGATCCACTACCAGTCTCTGAATCAGATTACTCAAAGCTTTGATGAAGTCCGGTGCTCTGTCGATACGGATTATCGTGTTAATAATCTCATTGTAATAAGCTTCTTTGTCCTGTACTTCTTCCTTTTCCGTAATCATTTCTTCTATTATATATGCAAAATCTTCCGGCAAGGATTTGCGCACCTTGGATCTGGTATATTTGGATGCCACACGCTTAGTCATCTGTACCAAGCGATGCAAGGTAATTTTATACCAGTCTTCAATATTTTCTTCTTCCTGAAGTACAATATCCAATTTCTCTGCCGGATAGTAAATCAAAGTAGCAAGACTCTTCTTATCTTTAATGCTCAGAGTATTTCCAAATTCCTCATCGATTTTTCTTCTGACAGAACCGGAACCATTCTTTAATACATGATTGAACTGTTCCGCTTCTCCATGAATATCTGTCAGGAAATGTTCCGTTCCTTTCGGAAGGTTCAGGATTGCCTGCTGATTGATAATTTCCGTTGCCGCAGATGCGATGGTTGGAAATTGTTTTGATAAGCTTCTTAAGTATACTAATTCCGTGGTGTCTATTTGTTTCATTATGCTTCCTCTATTACGTGACTCATGTTATAGTAACCTGCAGGTTTTCCTGCTAAAAATTTTGCAGCCTGTACAGCGCCCTTTCCAAATACTGCTTTAGAGTATGCAGTATGTGAAAATGTAATAACTTCATCCACTCCTGCAAAAATCACATCGTGGTCTCCTACAATGGTTCCACCACGAACTGCGGAAATCCCAATCTCTTTCTTGCTTCTTCTTTCGCGTTTCTGACTTCTGTCATATATATATTCGTATTCATTATCAAATTCTTCATTGATAGAATCTGCTAATGCAAGTGCAGTTCCACTTGGTGCATCTACTTTCAAATTATGATGTTTTTCCACGATTTCGATATCAAATCCGGCTGGTGCTAACACTGCTGCCGCATCTTTTAACAATTTTAATAACGTATTGATTCCAAGAGACATGTTAGCTGATTTTAAAATTGCAACTTCTTTAGAAGCTTCTTCCACTTTTTTCAACTGTTCTTCTGAAAGCCCTGTAGTACAGAGTACACATGGAACTTTTTTGGCAACGCAGTAATCTAATAAGCTGTCTACTGCTGCCGCTGCTGCGAAATCAATAATAACATCTGCATCTACATCACATTCCTGAATACTTTTAAATACCGGAAATGGATTTGCCACCCCTGTATAAGGATCTACTCCTGCTACTAATTCAATAGCTGCATCATCTTTCATGAGTCCGGCAATTACCTGCCCCATTTTTCCGTTGCAGCCATGCATGATTGCTCTTACCATTTTCTTTTCTCCTTTTATTGTAAAATAGGCTTGAAAATCAAGGATTTTCAAGCCCATAATGATTTTCCCTATAAAAGACCAAAACCTTTCATTGCTTTTTCAAGCTTCTCAGCATTTGCATCTTCCATTTCAGTTAATGGACGACGAAGTGGTCCTGCATTTAATCCCATTAAGTTCAATGCCTTTTTCACCGGAATCGGATTTACTTCACAGAACAAAGCATCAATCAAATCAATCGCTTCTAACTGAATCTTACGGCTTCCTTCTACATCACCTTCAAAGAATTTCGCACAGATATCATGTGTCTGCTTTGGTGCAATGTTGGATAATACGGAAATAACACCTTTTCCGCCTAAAGAAAGCATTGGAACAATTTGGTCATCATTACCGGAATATAGATCAACTTTTCCATTCGCAAGGGCCATCATTTTTGCCACCTGGGAAATGTTTCCTGTCGCATCTTTTACTCCAACAATATTTTCTACTTCTGTACAAAGACGAACTACGGTTTCCGGTAAAATGTTTACCCCACCGGTTCTACCCGGAATGTTATATAAAATTACCGGGATTTTTACGGAATCAGCTACGATTTTAAAATGTTCATAAAGCCCTTTCTGCGTTGCTTTGTTATAGTAAGGTGTTACTACCAATAAAGCATCCGCTCCTGCTTTTTCTGCTTCCTGAGACAAATAAACTGCTGTTTCTGTACAATTAGAACCAGTACCTGCCACAACCGGAATTCTTCCGTTTACTACTTTAATACAATAACGAATCACATCTAAATGTTCTTCATGAGTTAATGTAGAAGCTTCTCCTGTAGTACCGCAAACAATAATTGCATCTGTTTCACCAGCAATCTGTAATTCTATCTGTTTAGCGAACTCTTCATAGTTCACTTCTCCATTCTCTTTAAAAGGTGTAACAATAGCTACGCCTGCACCTGTAAAAACTGCCATGGTCTTATCCTCCTTAACACGTATGTATTTATTATAAACTTTGCCTTCCTTTCATGTCAACTTTAATAGTGCCAAGGAAACCATTTTTTTACACATATAATTCTGCTTCTTCATCCACAAGATCAAGTTTATTCACAGATACTTCATACGCAACTCTCTTTTCTGCCTGATCCTCAGAGAGTTTTTTCATATATTCCCTGCTCTGAATCCTGCCCCAGATTGCACAACGAGTTCCTACTTCAAAACTGTTGGCAAATCTTGCATTTCGCCCCCAACAGATACACGGTATGTAGTCCGATTTTCCATAAGGGCGGTTTACGGCAATTAAAAGATCTGCAATTTCTCTTCCTAATGGAGTTTTTCTATAAATAGGTTCTTTGCAAATAAATCCGTCCAGATAAATCTGATTACTTTTTGCACTTTCTTCAATTTCATCTACTAATTCAACCTCTCTGGCAAATACGGAGAGGATTAAGCGGTTCTTTTTCTCTTCATGGCGGTTATAGGAACGGAATTGTCCTGTCACCATTACTTTTACACCTCTAAAATCCTGTTCGATATCCATCAGTCTCTCTGAAACCATCAGTGGAATGATATCTGTAGAATCACTTAGACGCTGCACTTCTACATCCACCATATAAAACCCTTCCCCAAATATCTCATGGCTGTACTTAAACTCACTTACGATCGTCCCCATGATTACCACCTGATTGTTTTCCATAATCTTATCTGTCATTATTTAGTTCTCCCTTCTTACTTCAAGAATTTTTTCCCGTCATGTAATACTATTGTATGGATTTTTTTCGCAGATAGAAGTTTCAGGCATCGCCGTTTTCGCCAAGTGGAGATTTGAAAATGAGATATTTTATGACTACTTTGTATATTGTAGCCACTTTTAAATAATGCTATACTGTGATACCAGGGTTCAAAGAACGGAGCAATCCGTCAGTATCACAGCAATTAGAATAATATAATGGAGATTTTATGAAACAGACAAGAGAAGATGTAAGAAATATAGCTATCATTGCCCATGTTGACCACGGTAAAACAACATTGGTAGATGAATTATTAAAACAAAGCGGTGTCTTCCGTGCCAATCAGGAAGTTGCCGAACGAGTAATGGACTCTAATGACATTGAACGTGAACGCGGAATTACAATTTTATCCAAGAATACTGCGGTAACTTACAAGAATACAAAGATAAATATCATTGATACTCCGGGACATGCGGACTTTGGCGGCGAAGTAGAGCGTGTTTTAAAAATGGTAAATGGTGTTATTCTGGTAGTAGATGCCTTTGAAGGTGCCATGCCACAGACCAAGTTCGTATTGCAAAAAGCTTTGGAATTAGGTTTACCGGTCATCGTATGTATCAACAAAATTGACCGCCCGGAAGCAAGACCTTCTGAGGTCATTGATGAAATCTTAGAATTATTCCTTGATTTAGATGCCAGCGAAGAACAGTTGGACTGTCCTTTCGTATTTGCATCTGCAAAATCCGGACATGCATCCTTAGATATGGATGTGCCGGGGGAAAACATGGAACCACTTTTTGAAACTATTTTAGATTATATTCCAGCTCCAACAGGTGATCCTGAAGCCGGAACTCAGGTTCTCATCAGTACCATTGACTACAACGAATATGTAGGCCGTATCGGTGTTGGAAAAGTAGATAATGGCGAAATCCGTGTGAATCAGGATGTGGTTTTAGTGAACCACCACGAACCGGACAAACAACGCAAAGTTAAAGTTTCCAAATTGTATGAATTTGACGGTTTAAATAAAGTAGAAGTTACTTCTGCTTCTATCGGCTCTATCGTAGCTATTTCCGGTATTGCCGATATCCACATCGGAGACACCCTATGCTCTCCTGAAAATCCGGAAGCCATTCCTTTCCAGAAAATTTCTGAACCTACCATTGCCATGAATTTCATGGTAAACGATTCTCCATTGGCAGGCTTAGAAGGAAAATATGTGACCAGCCGTCATCTTCGTGACAGATTATTCAGGGAACTAAATACGGATGTATCTCTTCGTGTAGAGGAAACCGATACCACCGAATGTTTCAAAGTTTCCGGTCGTGGCGAACTTCATTTGTCTGTTCTTATTGAAAATATGCGTCGTGAAGGCTTTGAATTTGCCGTATCCAAAGCAGAAGTTTTATACAAAACGGATGAAAAAGGCCACAAACTAGAGCCTATGGAAATCGCTTATATCGATGTACCGGAAGAATTCTCCGGAAGTGTTATCCAGAAATTAAGCAACCGAAAAGGAGAATTGCAAGGCATGACTCCAATCAATGGCGGTTACACCAGACTGGAATTCTCAATTCCATCCCGTGGTCTTATTGGATATCGTGGCGAATTTATGACAGACACCAAAGGAAATGGTATCTTAAATACTATTTTTGATGGTTATGGACCTTACAAAGGAGATTTGACTTATCGTAAACAGGGCTCCCTCATTGCCTTTGAAGCCGGCGAAGCCATTACTTATGGACTATTCAATGCTCAGGAAAGAGGAACTTTATTCATCGGCCCCGGCGAAAAAGTATATGCCGGAATGGTAGTTGGTCAGACCGGAAAGGCAGAAGATATTGAAATCAATGTCTGCAAAAAGAAACAGCTTACTAATACCCGTTCTTCCAGTGCAGACGAAGCATTACGCCTAACTCCGCCTAAGATTTTGAGTCTGGAACAGGCACTGGAATTTATCGATGTAGATGAACTGCTGGAAATCACACCGGCCAATTTAAGAATCCGCAAACGAATTCTGGACCCGACTATGAGAAAACGTGCAAATTTTAATAGAAATTAGTCCCCCGAAAAGGGAGTGTCGCAAACTAACTAAGATTTAGTTATTTTGCAACACTCCCTTTTTTATAATACAATTTATTAAATTATCTATAGTTCTCAAATCTAACAACACTTATCACAAATCAATCTCGAGTGTTACAGGACAATGATCTGATCCGTAAATTTCGGTTAAAATCGACGCATTTTGCAATTTTTCTTGCAAAATTTGGGATACCATGAAGTAATCAATTCTCCATCCTGCATTTTTGGCTCTTGCCTGGAAACGATAGGACCACCAGGAATAAATCCCTTCTCTATCCGGATAAAAATATCGGAAAGTATCTACAAAACCAACTTCCTGCAAATGTGTCATGCAGGCTCTTTCTTCATCTGTGAAGCCTGCATTTTTTCGGTTTGTCTTAGGATTTTTCAAGTCAATTTCTTTATGAGCTACATTTAAGTCTCCACAGAAAATGACCGGTTTATTTTCTTCCAGTTTTTTCAGATAGGCGCAAAAATCTTCTTCCCATTTCATGCGGTAATCTAATCGTTTTAACCCATCCTGAGAATTTGGAGTATATACCGTAATTACATAGTAATTATCATATTCCAGAGTTACCACTCTTCCTTCATGATCATGCTCCTCAATGCCAATTCCCAGAGTCACATTTAGCGGTTGATGTTTGGTAAAAATAGCCGTACCGGAATATCCTTTCTTTTCAGCATAATTCCAATACTGATGGTAGCCCGGCAAATCTAAATCAATCTGCCCTTCCTGTAATTTACTTTCCTGAATACAGAAGAAATCTGCATCCAGTTCTTTAAAAATATCCACAAAGCCTTTTTCCACGCAGGCTCTGAGACCATTTACATTCCATGAAACTAATTTCATTCTTTTCTCCTTTTTTAACCATATTTTAAAGCAAACTCGAAAATCCCAAAGATTTTCGAGTTTAACATACATTACATTATAATCCCAATAAATTCGTTGCCACATTAAAATATATTATCAAAGACAAAGCATCCACAATAGTGGTAATAAATGGACTCGCCATAACTGCCGGGTCCAGACCGATTTTCTGAGCTAACATCGGCAACACTGCTCCTACGGTTTTCGCGATCAAAAGAGTACATACTAAAGTAATACAGATTACGATAGCAATAGATACACCTACTTTATCGAATAACATTAGCTTTGCAAAACACACTACAAACAACGACATGCCACAAAGCAGCGCTACTCGAAGCTCTTTCCACACAACCTTGAACATGTCTTCAAATTCAATTTCATTCAAAGATAATCCACGGATAATAGTACCACTGGACTGTCCTCCGGCATTTCCTCCGGTTCCCATCAGCATAGGAATATAAGCTGTCAGAACAACACAGGCACTTAAGGCATCTTCTGCGGAAGAAATGATTCGTTCCGTAAAAGTAGACGATACCATTAATAAAAGTAACCACGGAATTCTCTTCATCCAGGTTTCCCAGATACTGGTCTTCATGTATGGCTTGTCGGTCGGCACGATTGCTGCCATCATTTCAATATCTTCTGTAGCTTCCTGTGTCAAAATATCCACGATATCATCGACCGTGATAATTCCCACCAAACGATTTTCCTGGTCTACTACGGGCATAGCAGTAAAGTCATATTTCTGGAACTGACGAGCAACCTCTTCCTGGTCCATCATGGTATTAATTGAGATAACATTTTCATTCATGATATCTCCGATGATTTCCTCCGCCGAACTTAACAACAAGTATCTTAATGCCACCGTACCAATTAATTTTCTGCGGCTGTCCAACACATAGCAGATATTAATTGTTTCACTATCCAGCCCCATGTTACGAATACGTTGGATGGCATTTTCTACGGTCAGATTTTCTTTCAAATCGATATATTCCACCGTCATAATACTTCCGGCAGAATCCTCCGGATAGCGAAGGAGCAAATTGATATCTCTTCTGGTCTCCGGGCTGGCAAGAGACAATAATTTCTTTACCACACTTGCCGGCATTTCTTCCAAAAGGTCTGTGGCATCATCCGCCATCAGGTTGTCAATGATATTTGCCGCATCCCGTTCTGACAGGGAAGTGATGATGAATTGCTGGTTATCCACTTCCATATAAGAGAACACCTCTGCCGCCAGATCTTTGGGAAGAATGCGAAAAATCTTCAACATCTCTTTCTCTTCCATTTCTTCCATAATGGCAGCAATATCAGCTTCGTTTAATTCCATAAGTTCTTGTCGCAGACCGGTATATTGTTTCGTATCCAATAATTCTCGTAATTCTTCTACTACTTTTTCTAAATCCATAGAATCTACCACCTTTCTGCGAAAACGCCTCGCGTTCCCATATACTTAAACTTATTCTTCTACTATCCTAATAGCTCATACTTGTTCTCAATTTCTTCAAACTTACATTTTCCTGCTGTTGCTTCCGTCATTTCTTTCAAAAGCTTCGCCTTCTGCTCCTGCAGTAAAAATACCTGTAAAGTTACCATATCCGTATATTCTGAAGTCAAAATCGGAACAGATGCTTTTCCTAAAATATATTGCAATTTTCCGATTCCATTATAATCTGTTTCAATTTTAACCAATGTTCCGTAGGCCAACGTAGCTATCTGACTGTTTGCCAAGCCTTCCTGTACTGCCTTCGTATATGCTCTTACAAGACCTCCGGTTCCTAAAAGCACTCCTCCGAAATACCTTGTTACTACCACCGCTACATTCGTCACTTCCTGTCCCAGCAATACTTCTAACATCGGACGACCGGCAGTTCCGCTTGGCTCCCCATCATCACTACATCTGGTAATTTCATTTTTACTTCCGATGACAAAAGCACTACAATTATGTCTGGCATCCCAATACTTTTTTTTCATACTGTCAATAAATGCAACTGCTTCTTCTTCCGATTCTACAGATTGTACCGTAGCTATAAAACGTGACTTTTTTTCTACGATTTCACCTTCGCCGCCTTCTATTACAATTTTGTACGGGGCATAGATTTCGTTCCTATCTATATTATTCACAGAATTTCCTCTTCATTTCAATTTGTCCTATAATATTTTAGCACAATTCAGTATAAAATGAAAAGATTTTGTGTACAATTCTTAATAATTAAGAAAAACCTTTATTTACCTGT
>CAZSBV010000072.1:0-8666 GCA_964605105.1 uncultured Lachnospiraceae bacterium
CTGACAAGCCGCATCGTAAATGTGCGCGTATTGTCGGTGATACCATGGGTAAATACCACCCACACGGTGACAGCTCCATTTATGGTGCTCTCGTAAATCTTGCCCAGGATTGGTCCACCAGATATCCGCTGGTTGACGGACACGGAAACTTTGGCTCCGTGGATGGTGATGGTGCTGCTGCGATGCGATATACGGAGGCACGTCTTAGTAAGGTTTCCATGGAAATGCTTTCGGATATCAATAAGGATACCGTTACCTTTATTCCAAACTTTGATGAGACAGAAAAAGAGCCGCTTGTATTACCATCCCGTTTTCCAAATTTACTTGTAAACGGTACCTCCGGTATTGCTGTTGGTATGGCAACTAACATTCCTCCGCACAATATGCGGGAGGTTATTAATGCTGTCATTCAGATTATTGATGATAAAGTAGAAGATAAGGAAACTGCTATCGAAGATGTGATGCAGATTGTAAAAGGACCTGATTTTCCGACCGGTGCTACCATTCTTGGTACCAGAGGCATCAATGAAGCTTACCGTACCGGTCGTGGTAAGATTAAGGTTCGTGCGGTAACAGATATTGAGCCAATGGCAAATGGTAAAAATCGTATCGTTGTTACTGAGCTTCCTTATATGGTAAACAAGGCCCGTCTGATTGAGAAGATTGCAGAACTTGTAAAGGACAAGAAAATTGACGGTATTACTGAATTACGTGATGAATCTGATCGCAGCGGTATGCGTGTCTGCATCGAACTGCGCCGTGATGTCAATCCGAATGTAATTTTAAATCAGCTGTATAAGCATACTCAGCTTCAGGATACGTTTGGTGTTATCATGCTTGCGCTGGTAGATAATGAGCCGAAGGTACTGACACTCCTTGATGCACTCAATGTATATCTGCGTCATCAGGAAGATGTAGTGACCAGACGTACCAAGTATGATTTAAACAAGGCAGAAGAACGTGCTCATATTTTAAAGGGCTTACTGATTGCGCTTGATCATATTGACGAAGTAATTAAAATCATCCGTGCTGCAAAAAATGTAGCAGAGGCAAAGACAAAGCTGATGGAAAACTTTGGTCTGGATGATGTACAGGCACAGGCTATCGTAGATATGCGTCTTCGTGCACTCACAGGATTAGAGCGCGAGCGTTTAGAGCAGGAATACGCAGAGCTGATGAAGAAGATTGACGAATTTAAGTTAATCCTTTCTGATGAAAAGGTATTACTTGGTGTTATTAAAGAGGAAATCGCAGTCATCCGTGATAAATATGGTGATGATAGAAGAACCTCCATTGGTATTGATATGGATGATTTTACCGATGAAGATTTAATTCCGGATGAAAATACTGTCATTGCAATTACAAGACTTGGTTACATCAAGCGTATGACGGTAGATAATTTTAAAGCACAGCATCGTGGCGGTAAGGGCATCAAGGGCATGCAGACGATTGAAGAGGATTACATCGAAGACATGTTCATGACAACGACGCATCATTATATTATGTTCCTTACCAATAAGGGCCGTGCGTACCGTATCAAGGCATATGAAATTCCGGAGGCAAGCCGCACCGCAAGAGGTACCGCTATTATCAATCTCCTGCAGCTGCAGCCGGGTGAAAAGGTAACTGCCGGTATTGCCTTAAAGGAATTTGACGATGAGCGTTATCTGTTCCTCACAACAAAGACCGGTATTGTAAAGAAGACTAAGATTAAAAACTTTGCCCATATCCGTAAGACCGGTATCCAGGCAATTAACTTAAGAGATGATGATGTACTGATTGGTGCAAAGGCAACCAATAACCAGAACGACATTCTTCTGATTACAAAGCATGGTATGAGCATCCGCTTCAATGAAAAGGATGTCCGTGCAACCGGAAGAAGCTCGATGGGTGTTATAGGTATGACACTTTCTGATGAAGATGAAGTTGTATCCATGCAGCTGACTACACAGGGTGGCTATGTACTCGTTGCATCTGAATTCGGTTACGGTAAATTGACCGATGTGAATGAGTTCAATACACAGCACCGTGGCGGTAAGGGTGTTAAGTGTTATAAGATTATCGAAAAGACCGGTGATGTAGTTGGTGCTAAGATTCTTAATCTGGAGAATGAGCTGATGATGATAACTAATGAGGGTATTATTATCCGTATGTTAGTCAGCGACATCAGCATCGTCGGCAGAAATACCTCCGGTGTCAAGTTAATCAACATCGATAGCGAAAAGGGCATCCGCGTGGCGAGCATTTCCCGAGTAAAGGAAGAAATGAATGCCGAGCAGATGGAAGAAGAGCTTCAGAAGGAAAATGAAGCAGTCGAGGATGATGACATCATCGAAGGCGAGTATGTGGAAGTAGAAGCAGAAGAAGCAGAAACCGAAACAGAGGAATAAAAAATGAGATAAAATAAAAAAGAACCGGGACATAAAATTTCCGCAGAGCTTACAAAAAATTAAATGCTCCGGGGATTTTGTGTGTCGGTTCTTGTCTTTTGATAGTAACAATAGGAGAAAAAAAGTGTATGAATAATCAATGGTATTTAGTTGATAATGAAATGGGTTTATTTATTCGTGCATCAAGAGAAGCAAAAGGCTATACTATGGAGGAAATTAGTCACGGAATTTGCTCTATCCCAACCTTGTCCCGCATAGAGGCAGGAGAACGGGTGGTAGATTATATTATGATTGAAGCATTGTTAGAACGTATGAAGCTTGCAAAATCGGAATATGAGTTTGTATTAGATGAAGAAGACTATTGCCAATATATGCAAAGGGAAGAAATAAGAAAGTTAATTACTCAAAATAATTATAAACAGGCAGAAGAACAATTATTGAAATACGAAAAGGAGCATGGGGAGAAGTTTCTTCATGAGCAGTTTATTTTTTTACATAAAGGATTAATAAGAAAAGGTAATCAAGAAGTTGGACAGGCAGAAGAATTGTTTAAAAAAGCTATCTGTATTACAACTCCGGACTATCAGCAGATAATAGAGGATAGAGGAATTTTGAGTGATACCGAGCTTACTTGTCTGGCAGAGTTAATACGGTGCATGGAAAATATTAAGGAACGAGAAAAAAAGCAGAAAGAACTATACGAATATTTCAAATGGTGCCGTGTTAGAGAAAAGCTGTATCCAATCCCATACCGCAGAGCAATGCGCTATTATGCAGAATGCTTATTTAAGAATGAAAAATTTGACACATGTATAAAAATATGCAATGAAGTATTAGAAGAATTGACTACAACATCAAAGCTGGAAGATAGAAATCTTATTTTTGAGCTTAGAGCTTATGCAAGGGAAAAACTTGGATATACAGGGGAAGAAGAAAAAAATCTGTGTTTAAAGGATTTTCTGACGGCATATTATGTAACAGATTTTTATGATGGTGAAGAAAAAGCACAGAAGTTGAAAAAGCATATAGAGGAGGTGTACAGATGGCAGTTTATCGAATAGGTGATATGCTTCGCATGAAGAGGGAAGCGTTGGGAATAACAAGAGAAAAGCTTTGTGAATTAAGCGAAGAAGCATGCTCTCCTCAGACATTGTACCGGATGGAATGCGGAAAGGTAAAGGTAAAGCAGGAGCTATTCCGCAAACTGATGGAGTGTATGGGAGAATTACCGGAGCGAAATTATGCTTCTGTTTTGGTTTCAAATTATAAGGCGTTAAATTTAAAAACAGAGATACAGGTACACTTGGTCAATAGAGAATATGAGCAGGCAGAAAAAAAATTAGAAGAACTGGAACATTTCTTAGTCGACGATTATGTAAGAAATAAACAATATTTATTAGAAATAAAATCGAAACTTGCTTACTATAAGGGGCAAAGTTCTTCAGAGGAGCATTTGGAAAATTTATGGAAAGCGCTACAATATACAATACCAAGTATAGACAAAATAGAATTAGAGCAATGGCCGTGTAATAATGAAGAATTTGATATTATATGGGGAATTGCAAATATTTATAGCCGGAATAAACAAAGGGAACAGGAAGAAAAGGTATTATTGCAATTAATAGAAAGTACCGAAAAAAAGTATATGGAGGAAGATTATTATGTATCGTGGCATACACATTGTTTAATGAATTTGTCCCAATTGATGAGTATACGAAATCGTCATGAAAAGTCCATAGAATATTGCATGGAAGGAGTGGAGAAATCAAAAGAACAATTAATATTAGGTTTTGTATATAATTTATTATATGATTTAGCATGGAATAAGGAAAACCTGATACAAAAAGGAATAATGGAAAAAAAAGAACGAGAGTCTTGTAAAAGACTACTCGTTCAGGCATATTATTTAAGTCTGGCTCAAAATACGGAGCACGAAACAACCGATACAGAAAGAATAAAGAGACTTTGTGAGTTCTTTTATCAGGGTGAGATTACATTACTCTAGTGGTATCTATAGAACGTGTTTTTCGAGGGTCATCTTTATTTATTTGTTCATAATTTAGATTTTCTTCAGATGCAACAGTAAAGCAGGTGTTCGTCTGAATAATGTTTTTTGATTCTACCACAAAGAAAGACAGTGCAAGAAGTGTAACAATAAGTAATTTTGTTGTAAGTTTCATTTGTATAATTCCTTTCGTTTATTTCTTTTAGAATAAATGTATCATTTATTTTAGTTTTAGAACATACCAGAATTGGAAAAAAATATTTTCCAGTTCTGGTATGTTTCTTATAAGAGAAATATAGTACAATGCTCCTATCAATAGATGCGTGCACAAAGTCTTTTGAAAAATAGTGAAAGGAGGAAAATGCGAAATGTTACAGTATGAAGATATTGAATTATATGCAAATTTCGGTAATAATGCATGTGGCGGTGGTAGTAATGCATGCGGTTCACAGGTTGGAAAATAAAAGTATTTCGGCGGCATATTATATATGTCGCCGAAAATTATAGTAAACTGAAATGGAGAAAAAACATGTTATCAATTAAATGGGATATTACGTATAAATGTAATTTAATGTGCGGTCATTGTATTAATGGCGACTATTTATCGAAAAATAGTAAAGAATTAAGTTTGGAAGAAATGATAAAAATTATCGAGAAAATAAATAAAAATATACCAATAAGTTACATACACTTTCTTGGTGGAGAGCCTTTAGTTCATCCAGAATTCATAAATTTCTTAGAATATCTTGAAACAACATCTATTAACTTTGGATTCAATACAAATGGGTTACTATTAAATGAAGCAAACTTTGAACGTTTAGGTAAAATGAAAAAATTAACTAATATTGTTTTAAGTATGGAAGGACCCAATGAAAAATTGAATGATGAAATACGAGGCAAGAAGATTTTTAATTTAATCATTAAGCGGCTTCGTATGATTGCTGAATATAAAGAAAACAATCCGGAATGTAAAATAAGTACTATTGTAAATACTGTAGTAACATCGTTGAATTATAAATCAATTAATGAGATGATTGATTTGTGTATGGAAGAAAAGGTCAATTCGTTGCACTTATTAGAATTTATAGAAGATGGAAATGGAGTGGGAAAAAATTATTCATTAAATGAAAAAATGTTCTTATATGTTGTTAAAACAATAGCGGAGCGTTATACAAAGGGATGCGGTTCTTTAGAAATTGTACCTAAGTTTGCTCGACCTTTAGTAAAAGATTATGTTGAAAAAAACTTGCAACTACAATTTCCGTTAGTTATTCATGGATGTGGTGCAGGAGCAACAACATTGTTTTTAGATAATAAAGGATTTGTATATCCTTGTGATAGAAGTAGAAAGTATTGCAATACAAAACAAAGTTTATTGAGTAGTAATTTTTTTGATGTTTGGGAGAGCAATCAATTTAAGACTCCATTTTCTCGTTACTACGGTGAAGAATTGTATACAGAAATGGAGCCATGTAATAAGTGTAGATATTTGGGCGATGTTTGTTTTCCATGTCATTTAGGATTAAAACCAAATGAGTATTCTGTAATGACAAATTGTAAATTAGTAAATGACCTGATGGACAAGGAGGAAGCGTAACTATGAGTTATAATGTCACAAAATATCTTAGAGTAGCAAAAAGAAAAAACAGAGTACTTGTATTAAGCTCTTTACATGGAACATGTGTTGCATTGGATGAGCGTTCTTATAAAATATTGAAATTTATTGAAGAAAATAATTCTGAATTAGAAAAAATTAAAGAATTTTCGGCTAAAATGGAAGTGGACGAAATTTCTTTGATGGAATTCTTGAGTTATTTAAAACAAAAAGGAGTTCTGTATGAGGATTGTTAATATAGTAAAAGAAACGCTGAACAAAATCAGGGGATATCGTATTTTTGCAGTATTCGTATGTTTGTTTTCCTATCTCTTTGGAATGATAGAACCATATTATTTAGGAAAACTGCTAGACCAGACAGAATCACCGATGGAAGTGATAATAACTCTTAGTGTGATTATTATTGTATTATTGATTTCAGGTTTTTTACTGGACTGGCTGCAGAATTTTATGTGGTTTAAAATGATTTACAAAGGAATCTATCTTGTCAGAAAGAGATTATTTAAAGAAGTAATACAGCAGAACTATGACTATATCACAAAAAATCAATGCGGTGATATTGTTAATCGGTTAATCAATGATAGTGCAGTTTACGCGGAAAAGCAGTTAATAACAATACCAATGCTGATGATTAATGTGAGTACGTTAGTTGTTATCTTCAGCGTGATTGCTTTCTTAAATGTATATATTGCACTAATTTTGCTTGCTATAAGTGTATTGTATTTTGCGTCCTACCGTTTTTTTGATAAAAAGCTGAGAGAATATGCATTGCGCTCCGGTGAGGATTTTTCAAAAATGCTGCATACCGCAAACAGACTTTATGAAGGGATTTCTACAATAAAGTTATTTGGCAGGGAGCAGTTTTTTGAAAAAAAGTTTGATAGAAGTGTGCATGATAAATATAAATCTTCGGTAGAAATGAGACGATGGCAGTCTCTTGCACAAGCCATGTCTTCTTTGATTGCCGGTCTTTTACCCGTAGTTTCCATTATAACAGGAATTTATTTTGTATCTGTCGGCAAATGTACGATGGGCGCAATATTTACAATTTTTACATATACTGGATATATTGGAGAACCTATCAGAAATCTGACGGACTTTAATATAAAGGTTCAGGAAGGAAAAGCAATGGAAGCCCGCCTGGAATATTTGCTTTCGGAACCAAATGTGGAAGAAACGGGAAAAGAATTAAGAAATATTGAAACACTTCAAATGGAACAGATTTGTTATGAGTACGAAAATGGAACCGGTGTAAAGAATATTAATATTTCTTTGAACCGCGGAGACAGACTGGGTATTGTGGGACCATCCGGGGCAGGAAAAAGTACCTGTCTAAAACTTTTGCTTGGACAGTTACATCCAACTGCAGGAAGTATCAAAGTAAATGGAGAAGAACTGGAAAATTATTCATATTCTTATTATTTAAAGAGGTTGGCAATACTCCCGCAGGATATCTTTTTATTTGAAGGTACAATGGAGGAAAATATTGTTTTCGGAAGGGACTACGATAACAAGGAATTAGAAACCCTTTTACAAAGATTAGAGATTGAAAAATTTTATGACAGAGATATGAATGAGCTTTCCGGTGGGGAAAGAAAAAGAGTAGGACTCTCCAGAGCACTTTTAGACTTTCATAATGTTTTAATTCTCGATGAACCTACGTCCGATGTAGATATGAGAATGGAGAAGAAAATAGTAGATTTGGTAGATGAATATGTAAAAAAGAAAAATGGCATTTTAATTGTGATAACACACCGACCGGAAATTCTGAAAATATGTAATAAAACATTGCAGTTGTAGAAAAATCCTATTCTGATTAGAATTTACGCAGAAAAACCTCAACTACCCGATTATTGTGTCCTTTACTCTATTTTCTTATAATGATACATCAAACTTAAACAAAGATATGGAAAATGAAATAGAGAACTTCATATTAAATCAAAAGGATAAAACAATTATTGTAGTTACTCACCAAATCAATAAAGAGAAACTGAAAAAATTTGATGTAATCCTCGAACTAAAGAACGGAAAAGTAAAGGAAGTACCATTTTCTATCTAGAATTAAAAATTCTACATCGCATTATAAGGACTTTTTATGTCAGGCAGATACATCTGTTTCTACTAAATATGGTGTAAATTTTATATTGTGTCTACTATATAAACAATAACAAAAATTATTTTCAAAAAAAGCGAAAAAAGCGTTGACAGAAAGGGTTTTCTTTGCTAAACTAATTTTTGCACACGCGTGAAAACATGCGGTATGCAAATGAAAAATCAATACCTTGGTAGCGAGTTTTCAGGACTGGAGATGTACTCAAGTGGCTGAAGAGGCGCCCCTGCTAAGGGTGTAGGTCGGGTGACCGGCGCGAGGGTTCAAATCCCTCCATCTCCGTTCAATAACTTTTGAAAAAATATTTTTAAAAAGTTGTTGACAAACTGCAAAAGCAGTGGTAAGATAGCAAACGTTGTCGAAAATGAGTGAAAAGTTAAAACAATTCAAAAAATAATTTTAAAAACTTTTAAAAAGTGGTTGACATTATGAAGTGAATGTGTTAAACTAATCAAGTCGCTTATGTGCGATAACAAACGAACATTGATAACTAAACAGTGAAACAACCCTGAAAATTCAATGAATTTTCATTCTAAGAACCGACAG
>CAZSBV010000073.1:0-8633 GCA_964605105.1 uncultured Lachnospiraceae bacterium
ACGTACGTGCGGCAACGGCTTGCTTCTCCAGTTTCAAAAACCCCGTCGAAACCTTGACTGGCCCTTATTTAATTCTAATGCTTTTCTATTCTAACGAATCCTTCCATTTAAGTCAATATGCTAAAACTAAACTTATAGTTTAATTCTATTCCAAGGATTCCCAGAATATTAAATCTTTCAATTTGCAGTTCCTCTACCCCAGGTTTCTGACTTTAAATTCCTTTTCAGCTTCACGCTTCATATCTTTCTTAGCGATATCCTGACGTTTATCATAAAGTTTTTTACCGCGGCAAAGTCCTATTTCCATTTTAGCCTTACCATCCTTAAAATATACCTGTAAAGGTACTATGGTGAAACCTTTTTCCTTGATTTTTCCAGTTAATTTATTGATCTCAGACTTATGAAGTAACAGCTTTTTGGTACGCAAAGGATCTTTATTAAAAATGTTTCCCTTTTCGTAGGGAGAAATGTGCATTCCATATACAAACATTTCTCCATTTTCAATACGAATAAAGGATTCCTTGATACTGCATTTTCCCATACGAAGACTTTTTACTTCGGTTCCATGCAGTACCAGTCCTGCTTCTATTTTTTCATCCACAAAATAATCGTGGTAAGCTTTTTTATTGTTGGCTACTAATTTCATTGCTTCTTTACTCATTTGCCATTTCATCCTCTCTATCTGCAATGATAAAATCAATGGTTCTTAAAAATTTATCGGTATTTTCTACCTGAACCTGAACCGTCTGACCTAATTTATATTTGATTCCTGTATCTCTTCCCACCATTTCATAAGCTTGTTCATCATACAGGAAGTAGTCCCCCGGAAGTTTGGATACATGTACCATACCTTCTACTGTGTTAGGCAGCTCTACATAAATTCCCCACTGGGTCACACCGCTGACAACGCCGGTAAATACTTCTCCCAAGTGCTGTTCCATAAACTCAACTTTTTTCAGCTTATTGGTTTCTCTTTCTGCCTCTTCTGCTCTTCTTTCCAATTTAGAAGACTGTGCAGCTACCTGTGGCAGAATTTCTTCATAGTGTTCTACTTTTTTGGACTTCATACGTCCACGAATCCAGTCTTTAATAATTCTGTGGATCTGTAAGTCAGGATATCGTCTGATAGGTGAAGTAAAATGGCAATAATAATCGCAGGCAAGCCCAAAATGCCCGGTACAATCTACCGTGTATTTTGCCTGTTTCATACTTCTTAATGCCAGTCTGGAAATCATAGCTTCTTCTTTACTGCCTTCCACCTTACTTAAAAGTTTTTGTATTTCCTTCGGGTGTACTTCTTCTTTATTCACTTTCATGGAGTATCCAAAGTTATAAATAAAGGAAGCTAATTTCTGGATTTTTTCCGGATCAGGAAAATCATGAGTACGATATACAAAAGGCATTTCCAGCCAATAAAAATGCTGTGCTACAGTTTCATTAGCAATAAGCATAAAATCTTCGATAATTTTAGTAGCCACATTTCTATCATATGGTTTGATTTCCATCGGATGTCCTTCTTTATCTAATAAAATCTTGGATTCCGGAAAATCAAAATCAATGGAACCGCGTTTTCTTCTTTTCTTTCTAAGGATGGCTGCTAATTCTTCCATCTGTTCAAACATAGGAACCAATTCTTTATAACGTTCTCTTTCTTCTTCGTCCTTATCTTCGAGAATTTTCTTCACGGAAGTATAGGTCATTCTCTCATTAACACAAATTACCGTTTCTTCTATGGAATGGTCCATAACTTCTCCCTTACCATTGATCGTCATCAGACAGCTCAATGCCAAACGATCCACACCCGCATTTAAGGAGCAGATACCATTGGACAACTTGTGGGGAAGCATCGGAATCACGCGGTCTACCAGATAGACACTGGTTCCACGGTTCAAAGCTTCTCTGTCCAAAGCAGAACGTTCCTGCACATAGTTACTAACATCGGCAATGTGAACTCCCAGATAATATAATCCATCCTTTACGGTCAGACTGACTGCATCATCCAGGTCTTTTGCATCTTCCCCGTCAATGGTTACCATGGTAACATCGCGGTAATCACTTCTGCCTGCACAGTCTGCTTCCGAAATTTCATCGTGAATTTTTTCTACCTGATTCATAACCTTTTCAGGATATTCTACCGGCAGATCAAAGCCTTTTACAATAGACATAATATCCACACCCGGATCGTTGATGTGACCTAAGATTTCCACAACTTTTCCTTCCGGTTTCTTACGGTCACTGCCGTAATCGGTCAGTTCTACTACTACTTTATGTCCGTCTACTGCGCCTTTAGAACGTTCGATAGGAATAAAAATATCTTCTGCCAATTTCTGATTGTCAGGAATTACAAATCCAAAAGTCCTATTTTTCTGGAATGTACCAACAATGGTATTGGTTCCACGTTCAATAACTTTAATAACTTCGGCTTCCTGACGTTTTCCCGCAGGCTTACGAAGTAAGATCACTTCTACGGTGTCCAAATGATAAGCTCCGTTCACCTTATCTTCCGGTATAAACAAATCATCTTCTCTGCCATCTACCTCCACAAATCCAAAGCCACGCTGATTACTAATGAAAGTACCAATAATTCTCTCTGTTTTTTCATTTGCAGTCTTGGCATCAAAAATAGAATATTTTCCTCTTTTACTGATTTGAATTTTATCCTCTGCTAAAAGCTCTTCCAATGCTTTTTTCAAATTAGCACGCTCTTCCGGTGCCACTTGAAGCATAATTGCCAGTTCCTTTTCTTTCATTGGAACATAAAATTCATTTTTCATCAGGTCAACGATGACCTGTTTTCTCTCTTTCCAATTCTTCATAGCTTTCCCCCGTTCTATGATAAAAAAAAGACATTCCCGTATCTCTACAAGAATGTCCCGAACTTACCTTGCTCTTAGAATCTGTTGATATTCAAGATTGCTGCAATAACAATAAAAGCGATTGCTAAATACTTTGTAATTTTTACCAGAGCACCTTCCATAGAACGACCTTTATTTTTACCCCAGTATGTTTCAGCAGCACCGCTAATTGCACCTAATCCAGCAGATTTACCTTCCTGCATTAATACTAATACTGTTAAACCAATACAAATTATAATAAACACAATTGTTAACACTGTTCTTAAAATTTCCATCTCAAAAGACCTCCTTAGTCATACGCATAAGATTTTAACATAAGAACTTCCGGTTTGCAAGATGTAAAACATAATTTTCTAATATATTTTTTAATATGCTCTAACAAAGTAATATTGGCATGCAATTTATCTTACGAACAAAACTACTTTCTAAGATGAAACGCATCCAATCCCGGATACACAGCTTCCTCTCTCAGTTCCTCTTCAATTCTCAAAAGCTGATTATATTTTGCCACTCTGTCAGTTCGACACGGAGCTCCTGTTTTGATCTGTCCGCAAGATAAAGCAACTGCCAGATCTGCAATGGTGGTATCTTCTGTTTCTCCGGAACGATGGGAAACAATGGCTGTAAATCCATTTTCGTGTGCCAGAGAAATAGCTTCTATCGTCTCGGTTAAAGTTCCAATCTGATTTAACTTAATTAAGATAGAGTTTCCGCAATTTTCCTGAATTCCTCTCTTTAACCGCTTACTGTTGGTTACGAATAAATCGTCTCCCACTAATTGAACTTTACTTCCAAGACGATTTGTTAATTCCTTCCATCCTTCCCAATCCTCTTCGTTCAGACCATCTTCAATGGAATAAATAGGATAACGGTTACACAATTCTTCATAAAGAGCAATCATTTCACCGGTACTTCTCATAACAGATAATTTCTTGGTATCAGGTACTCCTTCCACAGTAGTATCTATTACTTTAAAATCATATTCTCTTTCTTCCTTTTTACGAAGTACTTCACTTTCTCCCGGGAAGAAATACATACCGGAGTTTTCTTCATACAATTCACTGGCCGCCGCATCCATGGCGAATACAATATCTTTTCCACAAACATATCCTGCCTCTTTTACCGCCTTGGTCAAGTAGTCAAATACCTCAAACGCATCTTTTAAATCCGGTGCGAAACCGCCTTCGTCTCCTACAGAAGTCGATTTTCCATCTGCTGATAAAATTTTCTTTAACGTATGATAGATTTCCGTTCCCATACGAAGTGCCTCGCTAAAACTGTCTGCTCCTACCGGCATAATCATAAATTCCTGAAAATCCACCGTATTTTTGGCATGTTTTCCTCCATTCAAAATGTTCATCATGGGAACAGGCATGACAAATTTGGCTTGATATTCCTGTTTTTTCTGTACCTTTTCCGGTGTAATGCTTGCAGCTGTTTTTTCTAAAGAACGATACAGCGGAATTCCTTTCGCCTTTGCTGCTGCTTTTGCTGCTGCCAGAGATACGCCCAAAATAGCATTTGCTCCCAAAGCGCCTTTATTTTCCGTCCCATCAATTTCACAAAGCAGACGGTCGATTTCCTGCTGTCCTGTCACATCTTTTCTAAGTAAATCCTGTAACAATTGGTGATTAATATGGCTGACTGCTTTAGTCACACCCTGTCCTAAGTATGCTTTTTCTTTATCTCTCAACTCTACTGCTTCAAAACGCCCGGTACTGGCACCGGAAGGAACCGCTGCTCTTCCTGTAATTGTATCATTTACCGTAACGTCTGCTTCTACCGTAGGATTTCCTCTGGAATCTAAAATCTGTCTTCCTTTTATTTCTGTAATTAAAAAAGTTTCTCCCATAGAGCCCTCCTGAAAATTTTATTTTTCAGTAGTATTCCCCTATGAGAGAAACTTAAACATCATTATTTCATAATCACTTCTTCCCCAAACGGAATTTTTTCCAAATCATCTAAAATGAACTGAGGCATTTCTCCGGTCTGAAAATATACTTCGTTAGTATAATAATCATCGGCATCATATGGATTTGGTGTATGAATATAAACTGTATATCCATCATCATTATACCTGCTATTTGATGCCCACCATCTGTTAGAACTTGGAACAGCATTCTGTAAGATTTTTTCATACATCTCTTTGGTATTATAAATAGCCGTTTTATGATATTCTTCCCACAATAACCCGGGTTCCGTTTCCATTCGGTCATAATCATCAAATCTTACTTCTATATTCTGAATATTATTAATGTAATTTTCATCAAATACAGCCTTACACTGTACACCTGCTTTTTCCAACAAATCAATAGTATTTGTATAAGATTCATAAATCAGAATATTCCATGCATTTCTGTATTCTTCATTTTGGAACCCAATACCATACAAAGTAATCTGTCCGATTGGAATATTATAGTACACTTCTGTGTAACTTCCATTTGCCACATCTTTCTTGTATGCTTCTACCAATGTCTTAATATCAATAGATGGAATCACTTCTTCTCCCATACCATCATTATAATTTGCAGAAACAATCCTGTAATTATCTACAAAGTTTTCCTCCAGAACCTGATTGTTCGCCAATTGGAATTTTTCCATATGATAAATTTCGTCTAACAATCCCAGATTTTCTTCATATTTTAAATACAAACTTCTGGACTCTGTCTTACCGTTTTTCAATCGGAAAACAATATTTACAACATTATAAGTTCCATCAAACGTCACCGTATTCCTATTGATTCGTTCCCGATTTTCCAAAAGCTCATAAATAGTATCCAGATCTGTCAGTTCCATATTTTTTCTTTCATAACTTTGCATATAAATTTCCGTTCCGTCCATCATAACATAATTGTCATGTGCAAAACCTTCCGCTATTAAGGATAAATATACACTTTCCACCTGGGACTGTTTTGGAATCCTGCTATCATAACCCGTCCAGTCATAATTGAATCCCAAGAAAACAAGGACTACCGCGGTCAGTGAAATTACTGCTGTGAGCCATTTTTTTCGAATGGCACGAAAATCCACTTCATAAATCAACTGGATTACCGCATGACCTAATCCCACAAAGAACACCGCACCTACAATTCCCAAAGCAACGTTTTGTCCTGCGATATAATAGATAAGGTAAGTTCCAAAAGTTCCGATTAACAACAATATTGCAAAACGTAAAATTTCTTTTATCTTTGGAAAACTGATACTGTTTCCGTGACTTTCGCTGGCTCTCTTTGCATATAAGAAGAAACTTATAATACCAAAAATCACTGCCAAAACGAACAAGCTAACCGTTGTTCCACCGTAAGTATACGTATTCTGTGCATACTGAGAATAACGATTTTCATTACCGCTAAGCACAATATACTTGTATAAAGTTACGATTGGTGACAAAATGGTATCAAATATTTTCTCTTCCTCCCCACTTCCATAAGTAAGAAAGAAACTGGAAGCCATAAATACCGTCATTGCTCTTACAGCAATTTCATATCCCAATAACACTACCATAGCCAGCAAACTTACCAACGTGTTTCCTGTCAACAATACTGCAATAATGGAAATATGATAAATTCCAAAGAACAAAAGTAAGTATAAGAAAAATCCCTGCATCGCTCCGAAAAAAATTGCTCCGCTCATACATCCAAAAGCCGCTGCCACGATGATTCCCAAAAGCATATTGACTAAATAAGTTACTGCAAAAATTACAATTCCATTGAACCACAGTACCAGAAATCTTCTCTTACGGCTCACCGGCTGACTGTGATAAAAATCCACCTGTCTTTTGTTGTGCAGATATACAAATCCCTGCATTCCGATAAGAATCGCAAGCCCGATGACAAGCACTGGCATAAATCCATTTAGATGAAAGATAATTTCTACTGTTTCATCCATTCTTTCCTGCATTCGAAGTAATCCTGCTGCATCCGCACCTTCATAGCTGGATCGGATATTATTTAAAGCTAATACCAGATATCCCGGAAAATAGCAAAGAAAGGTTAAGAAACTTAACCAGAATACCCAGTTTCTTCGTTTCATATTTTCAAATGCATCAGCTAAAAATGAGTTTTTTAACGTCATAACCAACTACCTCCGTTTCACTGATAAAGATTTCTTCCAAAGATAATGGCAATACTTCAAAAAATACGGTATCAAGTGAAGCGAACGCTGCCTGTATTTCTTCTTTGCTGCCTCTGGCTGTCATGGTGCATAACATACCTCTTTTTTCTTTTTGTAAAACAGACAGTTTCTGTACTGCCTTATTTTCTTCTTCTTCGGTAGCAAATACACACTGAATCTTCTGAATATTGCATTTCATTTCCAGTAAATCTTTGGATAAAATTACTCCACCTTTATGTAATAACCCTACGGTATCACAGATATCTTCCAACTCTCTTAAATTGTGAGATGCTATGATCGGTGTGAGTCCTCTTTCTTCCATGTGATTTGCAAAAATCCCTTTGATTCCCTGTCGCATTACCGGGTCCAATCCGTCAAAAGTTTCATCACAAATCAAATATTTTGTGTTCGCACAAATTCCGCAGATAATTGCCATCTGTTTCTGCATCCCTTTAGAAAAAGTGGAAATTTTTCTATTCTTATCCAGACCGAATTTTTCCAGATAATCATAAAATGCTTTCGTATCAAAAGCTTTATAAACCGTACTCAGATATTTTTCCATATCTTTTCCATTTGCATTTCTAAAAAAGAATGGCTCATCCGGTATAAAATACACATCCTTAATTGCATTCTCATTGTCAAACACCGGTTTGTCATCTATAAAAACATGTCCGTCGTCCGGTTTCATAATTCCGGCAACCATTCGAAGCAATGTTGTCTTGCCCGCTCCATTGGTTCCGATAAGTCCGAATACATTGCCCTCCTGCATGGTCAGACTTACATTATTTACTGCCCATACATCATCAAATCTTTTGGATACATTTGTTAATGTAATCATGTCTGCCTCCTATTTCAATATATCAATAACCTCTTCTCTGGTAAGTCCTATTGCTTCCCCCTCTTTTACCAGTGCAAGAATCTGTTCTTTCAATTCCTCTTTTTTAGCTGCTTTCAAATTACTGTTGGCAGCCACAAAGTTACCTCTTCCTTTTACACTATAAATAAATCCTTCTCTTTCCAACTCTCCATAGGCCTTCTGGATCGTATTTGGATTGATGGATAGTTCCATAGCAAGATTTCTGACCGATGGCAGCTTTTCATCTTCCGGCAATGCACCGCAGAGAATCAAATGCTTAAATCGTTCTACAATCTGCTCGTATAAAGGTCTGGAATCTTTCAAATCAAGAACTATCATAGTTCCTCCTTTCATTGCTTAAGTGTATTATCACTCCTAGTACACTCAATATACATTCATTCACTTTGTTTGTCAATTACTAAAATAAAATTTATAATCATAAAACTATATTCAGTCAAATAAAAAGACAGGGAAATCCGATTGAATTTCCCTGTCTTAGGTCATTGTTCTTCTCTGAAACTATTTTTTAATTAATAAAGACTTACCTGTCATTTCAGCAGGCTGTTCTTTGCCCATTACTTCGATTAAAGTAGGAATAATGTCTGCAAGACATCCACCTTCTCTTAATGTGTAAGCAGGATCATAGTTTACTAAAATGAATGGAACTTCATTGGTTGTATGTGCTGTAAATGGAGCACCTGTTTCGTAGTCCACTAACTGTTCCGCATTACCGTGGTCTGCACAGATGAACATAGTTCCATCTACAGATTTTAATGCTTCTACTGCTTTTCCTACACATTCATCCACTG
>CAZSBV010000074.1:0-8433 GCA_964605105.1 uncultured Lachnospiraceae bacterium
CAAAAAAAGTTACAGTCAAAGTAGTTCCCAGACCATTGGTAATATATTTCCATCTGTTATCTTCAATAAAATTCAAATAAAATTCTTCTCTAAAACTCACTTTTGTCACTCCTTAATATAAGAAACTGCTGTCAGAGTATTTTACTCTGGCAGCAGTTTTATTTTCAGATTATTCTCCACGAACAACAATTACCTGTGTTGCTGTTGTATAAGGATCAGAGAAATCTACGTTCTGTAAACGATCTTCTGTTACTGTCATACCAGCTACACCAACATCTGCCTTACCGCTTGTTACTGCATTGATAATAGAATCAAATTCCATATCTTCAATTTTTAATTCCATGCCTAAGATATCACATACTGCCTGAGCCATATCTGCATCAATACCAACAATTTCCTGATCCTGGTAGTATTCGTATGGTTCAAAAGCTGCATTAGTAGCCATTACCAATGTTCCATTGCTTCTGTCAACATCTGCCGGAGATTCATAAGGCATAGTTCCTTTTGTTTCGTCTCCAATGTAGTTCATGATAATGGATGTTAATGTTCCATTTTCTTCTAACTGCGCAAGAGCTGCATTGATTTTTTCCTTTAATTCAGGATTTTCTTTAGAAATACAAATAGCATATTCTTCTAATGCAAATTCTTCTTCTAAAATTTTTAAATCAGGATTCTTTTCTACAAAAGCTAATGCTGGCTGTGCATCGATAATTACACAATCAATTTTTCCCTGTTTTAATGCCTGAATTGCATCTGCACCTTTGTTGTAACGTTCAATAGTAGAACCTTCTTCTTCATAATCACTGGCATAAATATCACCGGTTGTTCCTAACTGAACACCAATTGTTTTTCCCGGCAAATCATCTACAGAATTAACTGTGTTTGCTGGTACTTTTGATTCTGCACTAGTTTCAGAAGAACCGCCACAAGCAACTAATCCAAGAGCCATTACGCCGGCTAATAATGTTACGACGAATTTTTTCATAATATTCTCCTTTTTCTTGCATATTTATTCAAATACGTTTCTAATAATATCACTAATTAAAAAAAATGCAAGCAAAATGCTTACATTTCTTTCCCTAAGGCTAAAATTTCCTCTAAATTGTCTTCTCCAAATACAGTAATTACCATAATTATCATGGTGTCATCCTGACGGCGAATATAATATTGTTGCTTTCCACCCAACTCAGAAACTGCGGCTGTAAAAGTCTCATAAAGTTCTCCGTATAGTTTTTCTTTGGAAACTTCACCACAGGAATAATTGTATTCACCGGAATTTTTTAACTGTTCCTGCAGACCGGATACATAATCATCCATTCGCACCAACGTACCACCTTCTGTTTGTGTTAAATCTTCATAAATAACGCAAATCCCGGAACCAGTCTCTTCCTTATATGTACTTAAAGCAATTGTATGACCTTCTTCTGCCATTGTCTTTGTTTCTTCTTCCTCTTGAATGACCCACAATCCATTCAGTGAAAAGCTTACACCCGCTGTTTCGCAAGGTATTTCTGTAATGACCGCCATGGCTTCTTCTCTGGAATTACAACCTGCAATCCCTAAAAGTGCACATAAAAGTAATATATATATTAATTTTTTCATAATAATCTCTCCGTCCTACAACTTCTGTTTATATTTATGCATATTTTAATGAATATTCATATTTTTATGCATCTTGTATAGACAACAGATAGTTATAAACATCTCTTTTGCTGATTCCACGTTCCTTGGCAACCAGTTTCATAGCTTCTTTGCGGTCAACTCCTTTGTCTTCATACATCTTCATATGTTCTTCAATCGGAATTTCAGAAAGCATAGCCTGTTTTTCCTCTGTTTTCTGTTGATGACTCTTTCCCTCAAGAACTAAGACATATTCTCCCCTTGGTTCGTTATTTTCATAATAATCCAAAGCTTCCTCTAATGTGGTAGGAAAAATAGTTTCAAATTTCTTGGTCAGTTCCCGGCACAGGGTAATTCTACGATTCCCCAAAACATCATACAATTCTTTTAATGTTCCCTTCAAATGATGAGGAGCCTCATAAAGAATCATCGTTCTGCTTTCCTCTTTCAGATCTTCCAGAACTGCTTTTCTTTCTTTTTTATCCGCAGAAAGAAATCCCTCAAAACAAAATCTTCTGGTAGAAAGTCCTGACAAAGTCAAAGCCGTAATACACGCCGCCGGTCCCGGAAGAGAAGTTACTACAATCCCTGCCTCCTGACACTTCTGCACTAACACTTCCCCCGGATCAGAAATGGCCGGAGTTCCGGCATCTGTAATCAGAGCAATGTTCTTGCCCGCCTGCATCTGTGCAATCAGGTTCTCTGCCTTTTCTACTTTATTATATTCATGATAACTGGTCATAGGAGTTTTAATATTAAAATGATTTAACAGCTTAATACTGTTTCTGGTATCTTCCGCTGCAATCACATCCACACTTTCCAAAGTCTCAATTACGCGGGGCGTCATATCCCCAAGATTTCCAATGGGTGTGGCACATAAAAAAAGTTTTCCTGCCATGGGGTATCCTTTCTATTTCATATACAATGTAATCTTACACTTCCTCTTGTCCATACAGCTCTATAATCTCTCTCGTATACATTCCCGGTTTCTCATACACAATCAAAGGTTTTTCCACCGTGATTCGGGATTTCCCGCCTTTGGTGGCCTGAATCAGGACCATGTTAGGTTCTTTGTCCACATAAGGGTACACTAGCTGCATTCGTTTTGGTTCCAATTTGTATTTGGTGAATGTCGCCATAATTTCTACCAGACGAAAAGGTCTATGTACCATATAAAAACTACCGCCGGGCACCAGTACTCTGGCTCCCTGTCTGATAATATCATCTAAAGTACATAAAATCTCATGGCGGGCAATGGCTTTGGGACTATCGGGATTTACAAGTCCGTGCTGGCCTATCATATACGGAGGATTACAGGTAACAGCCTGAAAAGAAGCCGCCCCGAATAACTTGTCCGCTTCTTTTACATCCCCTGTAATAATTTCTATTTTTTCTTCCAGATGATTTAAGGACACACTTCTTCTTGCCATTTCAGCACTGTCTTCTTGTATTTCCAGTGCTTTAAAATGAGCTGCTTTGGTTTTTGCTTCCATTAAAATAGGAATAATACCGGTTCCGGTACAAAAATCCAGAACCTTATCCCCTTCTTTTACTTTGGCAAAATCGGATAAAAGTACCGCATCCATTCCAAAACAAAAACGGTCCGGATTTTGAATAATCCGATAACCGTTTCGTCCAAGTTCATCTACTCTTTCATTTGCTTTTATTTCTACGTTCATAAATTTAATTATCGTCTAATTTCGATTTCTTGTCCTGTTTTTCCAGTTTCTCTAATTCACGGAGTTCTTTGTCCTGAACATCCATTTTTTCCTTTTTAAATCTACGTTTGAAACGAAGCTGGTCCGCACGGTATTCACGAATTTCTTTTTCGTCGTTTACTTCTACGATTACCTTTACCAGCTGACGAAGTACATTAACACTGTGAACTTCTCCCTTTACTCCATCGGAGCAGTTTACAAAATCTCCTACATTTGGAAGGCTTCTGTTCAATTCTTCATAAGTCTCTTCCTCATGCTTTAAACAACACATCAATCTTCCACAAACACCGGAAATTTTAGTTGGATTTAAGGATAAATTCTGTTCTTTTGCCATTTTAATGGACACCGGTACAAATTCGGAAAGATGGGTATGGCAACAGAGTGGTCTTCCACAGCTTCCGATTCCACCTAAGATTTTGGTCTCATCTCTGACACCAATCTGTCTAAGCTCAATTCTTGTTTTAAATACTGCTGCCAGATCTTTTACCAATTCACGGAAATCGATTCTACCGTCTGCTGTAAAATAAAACAATACTTTATTGTTATCAAAAGTATACTCCGCATCAATTAATTTCATTTCTAATTCATGTTTACGGATTTTTTCCAAACAGATTTTGAAAGCTTCTCTTTCTTTTGCTTTGTTATTTTTTTCCTGTTCGTCATCCTTTGGTGTCGCTACTCGAAGAACCGGTTTCAATGGCTGAATTACCTGATCTTCTTCCACTTCCTTCGGATCACATACCACAGTACCATATTCCACCCCTCTGGCAGTTTCTACAATAACGTGGTCTCCTCTTTTTACTTCGAATTCCAAGGGATCAAAGAAATAAATCTTTCCCGCAGTACGAAATCTTACTCCAATTACTTTAATCATGTATCCTCTCTTTTTGCCTTAGGCACTTTCTTTCTTCTATTTCATGTAATTCTTCAAAGCCGGATTGAAAATCCTCTGGATTTCCTCACTGTAGCTTCGCGCCAAATGAATTACACATTTTCTTTCACACTAAGGAATAATAATTCCATAGTCAAATCAAAATTAACATTGGCACTTAGCCTTGTCTGTGCTTTATCCAATGCTTCGATGATATTTTCAATTCCTTCATAAGAGCTTCTGCCCGCTATCTTTCTAATATACTGTATCTCTTCCTTAAAAATCAAGCTATTCACATCTTTTGTTGCCTTGAATAACAAAATATCTCTGAACCATACAGAAATAATGTCCAGATAACTGCTAACATCCAATTTGAAATCATTGATTCTCTTGATAGCAGCTACGATTTCAGAAATTTCCATATCCTGAATATATTTTAATAAAGAAACAGCTTCCTCTTTAATATGTTCAAAATCTTCATTCTCAGCCAGTGCTTTTGCTTTTCCCATATTTCCTCTGGCAAAAGCAGCACAAACGCTAGCCTTATAATCCGGCACATGGAAGTGTTTCATTAAATATTCTTCAATTTTACGATCCTCTACCGGGCGCATATGTAAAACTACGCATCTGCTTAAAATAGTCGGCAGTAATGCATCTACATTGGTAGTCAATAAAATAATGACACCATACGCCGGCGGTTCTTCCAAAGTTTTCAACAATGCATTCTGTGCCTGCACTGTCATTTTTTCAGCTTCACCTATAATATATATTTTTTTCGGTCCATAATATGGTTTAATTCCCATATCATTATTGACCTGTGTACGAATATCTTCTACACCAATGGAATTCGGTTTTTCATGAGAAACCCAAATTACATCGGGATGATTTTTATTATCAATCTGCTTACAGGAACGGCATTCATCACACGGTTCATCTTTGCTTCGTTCACACTGAATGGTCTTTGCAAAAATCTTAGCAATAAATTCTTTTCCTGCACCAAGCTCACCCTGAATAATATATGCATGGGATACTTTATCCATCTGGATTGCATTCCGCATATGCTCTTTTATTTTTTCCTGTCCTACAATATCTCTAAAACCTGCCATATTCAACCCCCTATGTAAATATATCTAACAGCAATCCGCGAATTTCCCCAATCTTCGCCAGAATTGCCAGATTGTCCTTCTCATCTTTTACCAGTTCCTGTGCCAGCTCATCCAAAGTCTGGTCCACCAGACGAACGATTCCATAAACTCTGTGCCTTCCTCTTCTATCTAAAAAGTTTTCTCTGGAAAACTGGTGGGAACGATTAATAATTTCATTCATAAAATCTTTAATGAGACCTCGATATTTTTTCATATCACGGATGTCTCTTTTCTTAGCAAGTCTGTCTCCCTGCATGGTGATTTCTTCCATCAGAGTGTTAAGTCTTGCCTGCAGGTCTGCTTCTTGTATATGACTGGCAAGAGTAAATTTGAAAGTTCCATCACTCTGGTTCACCTGCGTCTGTGTCTCTACCGGCGCCGGTGCTAAGGCCGCATTTACCTTCATATCCATTTACTCTCACCTCCTTCATATTTTGGTTTATGATACTTCTACGACACGAATCATATTTGTATTACCGGAAATACCCAAAGGAACACCGGCTGTTACAACTACTTTATCGCCTTTTTTGATTTTTCCTGCTTTTTCAGCAGCCCACAGAGCTTCTTTAAATAAATCATCCGGGGTACTTTTCTTTTCAATCAATAATGGAGTTACACCCCATAAAAGAGCCGCCTGTCTGCAAACTCTTGGATTTACGCTGCAACAGATGATTGGACAGGATGGTTTGAAACGTGATACTTTTTCAGCTGTAAAGCCAGACATACTTACTGTAATAATCGCTGCTGCATTCAAATCTGCTGCAATCGTACAGGTTGCATGGGAAATCGCTTCTGTAATATCCTTTTCCCTATTGTCGTGTATCTTTCTTAAAAGCTTATTATAGTTAATATCCTTTTCTGCTCTTTCGGCAATTTTTGACATTGTCTTAACTGCTTCCACAGGATATTTTCCGTTTGCACTTTCACCGGATAACATAATAGCTGTTGTACCATCAAAAATAGCATTTGCTACGTCTGTCGCTTCTGCTCTGGTAGGTCTTGGATTTTTAGTCATGGATTCCAGCATCTGTGTTGCAGTAATTACATGTTTTCCTTTTGCTACTGCCTTGCGGATCATTCTCTTCTGAATCACAGGAACATCTTCTAATGGTACTTCTACACCCATATCGCCGCGGGCAACCATGATTCCATCGGATACTTCCAGGATTTCATCCAGATTATTGATACCCTGCATGTTTTCAATCTTAGCAATAATCTTCATTGGACTTTTCTTTTCATCCAACATTTTTCTAACTTCCAAAACATCCTCTTTGGTACGAACAAAAGATAATGCGATGAAATCAAAACCACAATCAATACCGAATAAAATATCACTTCTATCCTGCTCACTGATAAATGGCATGGAAAGATCTGCTCCCGGAAGATTTACTCCCTTTCTGTTAGAAACAGGACCTCCGTTAACAACACGACAGATAATATCGGTCTCTGTAATATCTTCTACTGTTAATTCAATCAGACCGTCATCAATCAGAACAGAGCCGCCGCGAACTACGTCGTTCACAATATTTTCATAAGTAACAGAAACCATATCTTTGGTTCCCGGAACATCTTTAGTCGTTAAAGTAAACTTTTGTCCTTCTTCCAAAATAACTTTTCCTTCTTCGAAGGTACGAAGACGAATTTCCGGTCCCTTAGTATCAATTAAGGTAGCCACAGGTCTTTTCATTTCTTCACTAATTCTTACTACAGTCATCATTTTTTCTTTCTGTTCTTCATAAGAACCATGAGAAAAATTACAACGGCAGACATTCATTCCTGCTTCAATCATTTCTTTAATTGTATCCGGATCTTGAGATGCCGGACCTATGGTACAAATAATCTTTGTTTTTTTCATAACTTCTCCTTATCATTTTCTATAATGCGTGAAAATCTGCTTCACGTATGTAACCCGTATATCGGAAAGTCTTTCTCCATACACCTTAACTATTATCCCCTTTAATGTACGTAGTTATACATACAATACCATTTTACTATAGAACGCAACTTTTTTGTAGCCCCTAATTTGTAACTCAAACACGTATTTAAATTAACATATTTTTTCTACTTTTTATTTGGAAAAATATACTCCTCGCGATTCTCTAATGTCATAAACAGATATCCATTTTCTTTGATTCTTTCAATTACCCCGGGCAATGCATCCACAGTTGTATCCGCAATACTGGAATCATGCAAAAGTACAATGGGCCTTTCATACCGAAATACTCTGTCAAATACATTTTTCTGAATGGAATAAACTGTCGGTGTTCCTACAGAATCTTCTCCCGTCACATTCCAGTCGAAACATGAAAAACCTCTTTCTTGCATCCTGCTTACATATTCACTTCCTCTTCCATACAAATATTTACAGGCACTTCCACCGGGAAGGCGAAACAGCGCTGTTTCTATTCCATAATCATCTTTTAATGTTTTATAAAGAGTTTCATAATCTTTTAAAAAACTGGTTTCGTCCGCATAAAACTTTTCATAGACATGATTATTCGCGTGAAGACCTATCGCATGCCCCTCGTCCACAATTCTTTCCAGAATCTCTCGGTTGTCTTCACAAATACAATTTCCTATAACAAAGAACGTTGCTTTCGCATCATACTGTTTT
Source organism: uncultured Lachnospiraceae bacterium (assembly GCA_964605105.1). GTDB lineage: Bacteria > Bacillota > Clostridia > Lachnospirales > Lachnospiraceae > SFDP01. Next base: position 7,969 of record CAZSBV010000074.1, read on the forward strand.
AAGATATCCAATATTTTTATGGTGTTTTTACTGGGACCATCATCAAAAGTAAGATAACAGATTTTTTCTCCCTCCGAAGTCTGGGCTATTTCTCTATCCGGAGCTATTAGCTCATGATATGGGTCGGAATTAAGTGTTTCTAAATAAGTATCTTTGCTCCATAATTTAATAGATAGGGTAATACATAAAATTACAACGAAGATGGATACTCCTGTGATAATTTTTCCTATTATTTTTTTATTCATATTTATTTTCCGTATCCTTTTTTCTCTATTCTATGAATTACAGATAAAAAAAAGTGCTCTTATACTGAGCACTTTTCTTCTTTTCTTTATTCCCAACAAATTTCTTTTAAAATTTCATCCTTTGTCTTTCCCAAGACAAAACTTAATTCTCCATATAACTGTTCTTCTGCCATATGAAAATATCTTTCATCCACAGCAGTTGTTTTCTTTCCATTTTCCA
>CAZSBV010000075.1:0-8199 GCA_964605105.1 uncultured Lachnospiraceae bacterium
CATTTAAACCTCCAAATGTTACAAATTTATTAACTTTGTTACGAGGTCTATACTAGCAAACTATGCCATTTTTGTCAAGAAAGCCCTGTTTTTTCGGGGTTTTGTCCAGAAAACCACCACAAATAATTACATTTTTGTTACAAAATACAGTTATATTTTCTTAGATTTCTGAATACAACTGTCCAATGCGTCCATAATTGCACCCCGCATTCCTTGTTCTTCTAACACTTTTACACCACAAATTGTAGTTCCCCCCGGCGAACAGACCATATCTTTCAGATTTCCAGGGTGTTTTCCTGTCTCTAACATCAATTTTCCACTGCCAAGTACAGTCTGGCTTGCCACTTTATATGCCATATCTCTTGGCATGCCTCCGGCCACTGCTGCATCTGCCATAGCCTCCATGAACATAAATACAAAGGCCGGTGCACTGCCTGCAACTGCTCCTACCACATCCATCAAATGTTCCGGCACCTGATAAGAAGTACCACAGCTATCAAAAATAGCTTTCACTAAATCCAACTCTTCTTCGCTTACTTTTGCATTAGCACAGATACCGGTACAGCCTTCTCCCACCAGTGCCGGGGTATTTGGCATACAACGAACCAGTTTAATCTCTTTGTTAAATTCATTTTCAATCCAGGCGATAGTCTTTCCTGCTGCAATACTGACAAACAACTGATTTTCTTTTATCAATGGAGCAATTTCTGCAATCACCTCCGGAAGCACCTGTGGTTTTACTGATAAAAATACCACTTCCGATTTTTCCATAATTTCCTTATTATCATCCGTAATCTCAATACCATATTTTTCATGTAGATTTTCCAAACTTAATGCATCTTTTCCGGAAGCCGTAATCTGTCCAGAAGCATAAATCTTTTTTTCGACCATTCCGCCAATAATAGCACTGGCCATGTTACCGCCACCAATAAATCCGATTTTCATTTTGTATTCCTCAACTTTCCTTGATATATACTTTATAGGAAACTTCTTATTATTATATTTTTCTTCTCATCTTCCTATAATTTTTAACACTCTGCTCTCCATATATTCGAACTAACTCATACGCTGTCTCGCAGCCTCATACATCAAAATTACCGATGCGACTGCTGCATTTAAGGACTCTACCTGCCCTTCCATCGGAATTTTCATATATACGTCTGCCGCTTCTGCAGTTTCATCTTTTAATCCATTTCCTTCATTTCCAATTAAAAAAGCGGTTGCTCCTTTAAAATTCATCTGATGATAGAACTGCTTTCCTTTTAAATGGGCTGCGTATAACTTTACATTTTTTTCCTGCAATTTCTTCATTACATTCAGTAAATCATCCGTATAGAAAAATGGCATACGATATACGGACCCCATGGTGGAACGAATGGTCTTAGGATTGTAAATATCCACGGTTCCTTTGGTCATAATAATACCATCTACCCCCGCACCTTCTGCAGTTCTTACCATGGTCCCCAGATTTCCCGGGTCCTGAATATCTTCTAAAATCAAAAATAGCGGATTTTCTTTCTGAAATAGATCGTCCAATTCATAATGATATTGTTCCATAACACACAAAACTCCCTGCGGTGTCTGGGTATCCGATACCTTTTTAAACAATTCATCTGAAAGAATCTCATAATTACATTGTTCTATTTTTTCTTTCGCAGTGCCCTTTTCATAAAAAGATTCTGACACATATACCTCTTTAATCTTATCCGGATCAGCTTCCAGAAACATTTTTACACCTTCTGTGATAAAAACATCCTGTTCTCGTCTGGCTTTCGCTTTCTGAATTAAGTTCACAAGATTTTTCACTTTTTTGTTGCTTGCTGCTGTAATCAATTTGTCACCTCTGGTTATTTTTTACGTTTATGAACGATTTCATATTTTTTCAATAAAGGCATAATCTCGCTATTATTCGCAAGAACCATCAAATGTTCATCTGACTTTATTACATGATCCGGTGATGGCATCATGTTGGTACTTCCATCCTGCTTTTTAATTCCCAAAATAGAAATTCGATGCTTGGCAGCAATGTTGGATTCACGAATACTCTTATCGCACCATGCAGGTATCGGAGTAATTTCATAGATTCCGTAACCATCTGCCATTTCCATATAATCAAAAATATTGTCCATGCTGTATCTTACGGCACATTCTTCTGCAATATCTTTTTCCGGATAAATAACCTCATCTGCTCCATTACGAAGCAAAAACTTCGCCTGAATATCTCTGGTCGCCTTACTAATAACGCGCTTTGCTCCCATCTCTTTTACCAGACTTGTAATTTCCAAACTACTTTGGAAATTGGTTCCGATACATACAAATACAATATCAAAATTATCGATTCCCAGTCCTCGCAATACTTCCGGATTGGTACAATCCCCGATTTTTGCACTGGTGACATATGGCACCAGGTCTTCTATCTTTTTCTCATCACTGTCTATAATCATGACATCATTTCCCTGTTCCAGCATATTTCTGGTCAAATGATGTCCAAATCTGCCTAGTCCAATAATTAATACGGATTTCATAATTCTGCCTCCATTTTCCAATCCGATTTATTCACATTCTTTAATCTTTTCCTATCCCACCAGCATCTTTTCCTGCGGATTTAAGATTGGCGGAACTTTTTTCTTCTGCGCAAATACCAGAACAAATGACAGACTTCCCAGACGACCACAATACATTAATAGGATAATAATTAATTTTGATATACTATTTAGTTCTCTAGTCACGCCTGTAGACATTCCTACCGTCCCAATCGCGGAAAAGACTTCCATACACACATCCATAAAATCCAATGGTTGAATAGCCAATATCATCAAAATAGCTACCAGTGCCAGACTTAAATTGATAAAAAATACGGTACTGGCTTTATGGACTGCTTCCGGCTCCAGACGTCTGCCAAACACATTTACCCCATGACTGGAACGGATCATGGAAATGGCTGATAACAGCATAACTGCCACAGTCGTTGTTTTTGCTCCACCTGCCGTAGATCCCGGACTTCCTCCTATGAACATCAAAATACTGGACAACAATTTGCTGCCATCGGTCATAGCTGCCAGATCTACCGTATTAAATCCTGCTGTTCTTGGTGTGACCGCCGCAAACAAAGAACAAAGAATCGTATCTTTTACAGACAGTCCTGCAAATACATTATTTCTCTCAAACAAATAAAAAAGAACGGCACTTCCGAAAATCAATATTGCTGTAATGCTCAATACCATTTTGGTATGTAACATATATTTTTTCCAATGCCATTTATTACGAAGCAAATCATCCCAGACTATAAATCCGAGACCTCCAATGATAATCAAGGACATAATTACCACATTTAACAGAATATCTCCCTGAAAAAGACATAAAGAGGAATACGGTTCCCATCTTCCCATCAAATCAAAACCGGCATTACAGAAACCGGATATTGCATGAAAAATGCCATAGTAAATCCCCTCTGCCCAACCTAATATGGGTATAAATTTACAGGCAATTAAAACAGCGGCTATGCCTTCCATCAGAAAAGTCCCCTGAATAATCTTCTTCGTCATTTTTACACTGCCTGCACTTTGCATGGTGCTGACACTTTCGTGAATGGCTTCCCGTTCCCATAAACCAATTTTCTTTTTTAAAAGAACCGCAATATAAACTCCAATCGTAATAAAACCTAATCCACCAATCTGAATCAAACTGATAATCACAATCTGCCCAAACAGCGTCCAGTTGGTATAAGTATCCGCCACAATCAATCCTGTTACACAGGTGGCTGAAGTCGCGGTAAACAAGGCATCTATAAATCCCATCCCCTGTCCGGACTTTGTCGCAATAGGAAGAGACAGCAAAATAGTTCCTAAAAGAATCAGCAAAGCAAATCCTACTGCAATCAGACGGACATAGGAATCTTTCAATTTATGAATGATATTTTCTTTTTTCATTTTTCATATTTTCTTTCTAAAAATAATTAAACATATCCAAGCACAAATTGGGCTCCAATCCTAGTATTTAAAAAGCGGTTAGCATATCAGCCAACCGCCTGTACTTACACATTACCGGAAAGCAATCTGCTTACCTCGTATTCATATTCTGAAATTTGTTTTGTCATGGCTAATGCTTCCTGAATGTCATGATCCACAAATTCACCTTTCTGATAACAAACCACACGATTACTCTTGCCCTGGCAAAGTAAATCAGCCGCATAAGCACCCATAATAGAAGCAAAATATCTGTCTTTACAAGTTGGGCTTCCACCACGCTGCATGTAACCTAAAATAGTAGCTCTGGTCTCAATACCGGTAGCGGCCTCGATTCTTCTTGCCATAGAGGTAGAGTGTCCGATGCCCTCTGCATTGATAATCAGATGATGTGTTTTGCCACGTTTTCTGTTACGAATAATATTATTAATAATACTCTGCTCATTATAATCGTATTTTTCAGGAAGAAGAATATCCTCCGCACCGTTGGCAATACCACACCAAAGAGCCAGATAACCTGCATTTCTACCCATAACTTCAATGATGCTGCATCTTTCATGAGAAGAAGAAGTGTCTCTGATCTTGTCAATAGCTTCCATGGCAGTATTTACCGCAGTGTCAAAACCAATGGTATATTCTGTAGAAGAAATATCCAAGTCAATGGTTCCCGGAACACCAATTGTGTTGATTCCCTGTCTTGCCAATGCCGCAGCACCTTTATAAGAACCGTCTCCACCTACAACAACAATTCCGTCTATTCCGTGTTTTCTACAAATATCTGCACCCAGTTTCTGACCTTCTTCTGTGGTAAATTCTTTACATCTTGCAGTACCAAGAACCGTACCACCTTTCTGAATAATATCAGAAACACTGGAGGCTTTCATATCTACAATTTCTTCATTTAAAAGTCCCTGATAACCTTTTTTAATTCCTTTTACGGCAACTCCATTCATTAATGCTTTTCGCACAACTGCACGAACAACCGCATTCATCCCCGGTGCGTCCCCACCACTTGTGAGTACACCGATTGTTTTAATTTCCTGTGCCATAGCGACCTCCATGTTTTATATATAATATAGTAAAATATTTTTTATTTTTCTTCGGATAAATAATCCTCCAAATAGTTGCCCTTATTTTACCCCTTTTCCAATTGCATTTCAACTGTTTTTAACAATGCTCACTCCGCCTTACACCGAAAACCGGCACATATCAATAAACTTCCTCTTCCTAAAGCACCACTCGGATATTTTCTTCTCCGAATTCTTTGGAAAGAATCTCTATCAGATTTTTATCTGCGGAAACACTTTTGTTTGGCGGCAGTGCTTTCATAGCTTTTGGATTTTCAATATAAATTACTACCTGGTCCTTACCTTCAGAATCTGCAAGCAATTTATACATTATATTTTCTTTTTGCTGATATAGTTCCTTAGTTGCAAATTTAATCCATAACTTCTTCGGAATATCTTCAAAACTTTGAATGGATTCACAAATCAATTTTCCATCCTTTTCATCATCTGCCTGGACGCGGCCTGTTACAAAAACTTTATTATCTTCTACTAAATTAGCACTGCATTTCTCATAGGTTTTCGGGAACACTACTACTTCTACCGTACCTACCAGATCTTCCAGATTAAAGAATGACATTACCTGATTAGTTTTCGTATATTTTATTTTTTTATCCGTAATCATTCCACCAATGGTTACTTTCGCACCATCCGCTACGTGAATGGCATGAATTTCTTCATCCCAGACAAAATCAGAAGTCATGTTTGTAATGTGCTTTTTCCACAATTTTTCATATTCTTCCAAAGGATGTCCACTAACATAAATGCCCAGAACTTCTTTTTCAAAAGCTAACATGTTTTCTTTGGAATATTCGCCTACATTTGGAAGCTTAATGTCAAACTCTTCCTTAGCCTCTTCTGAAACTAAATCAAATAAGGAAATCTGACCTGCTATTGTTTTTTTCTTATCCTGATGCACATGATCCATAATCTGGATATATACGCTCATGAACTGTTTTCTGGTTCCGCCCAGACTATCAAAGGCACCGGCTTTGATAAAGTTTTCAATGACTCGTTTATTCACATCCCCCTGCTCATCTCGGGTGATAAAATCCTGCAAATTAGAAAATGGTCCACGGGCATTTCGCTCTTTTACGATAGCCTCAATCACCGGTCTTCCTACGCCTTTTACTGCAGTCAGAGCATAGCGGATCGCTTTTCCCGCTACGGAAAATCCGGCTTCACCTTTGTTAATATCCGGTGGCAGAATTTCAATTCCCATCTGTCGGCAGGTCAAAATATATTCCGATACTTTTCCCGGATTATCAATGACTGAGGTCATCAATGCCGCCATAAATTCTACCGGATAATAATATTTTAAATAGGCTGTCTGATAAGCAACTACAGCATAGCAGGCTGCATGAGATTTGTTAAATGCATACTTTGCAAAATCCATCATATCCCCATAAATCTGTCCTGCTACCGTTTCAGATATTCCGTTTGCCACGCAGCCCGGAACTCCTTCTTCTTCATTACCATAAATAAAATTGGCACGTTCTTTTTCCATCACAGCTTGCTTTTTCTTACTCATAGCTCTTCGTACCAGGTCGCTTCGGCCCAGAGTATATCCACCCAGGTCGCGCACAATCTGCATAACCTGCTCCTGATATACAATACATCCGTAGGTTGCCGAAAGAATCGGTTCCAACTGCGGACAAGAATAAGTGATGGAATCATGATTATCTTTTCCTTTAATATATTTTGGAATGAAATCCATTGGACCCGGTCGATACAAAGAGATTCCCGCAATAATATCTTCCAGATTCTGTGGTTTCAATTCCTTCATGAAATTCTTCATGCCGCCACTTTCCAGCTGGAACACACCATCCGTTCTTCCGGTTCCAATGGAAGCAAGCACGGCTTTATCATCATAATCAATAGCATCTACATCAATGAAAATGCCATGCTCCTTTTGAATATTATTGACGGCATTCTGGATTACGGTCAGAGTTCTAAGACCTAAAAAGTCCATTTTCAAAAGACCCAGTTCTTCCAAAGTTGTCATAGTAAACTGCGTCGTAATGGAACCATCACTGCCTCTGGACAACGGCACGAACTCGTCTGCTGCCTTGGGACAAATAACAACGCCTGCCGCATGCATGGAGGTATGCCTTGGAAGACCTTCCAGACGTCTGCTCATGTCAATGAGATACTGTACCTGTTCGTCATTTTCATATAATTGCTTGAACTCAGGATTCATCTTGAGGGCTTTTTCAATCGTAATATTTAGTTCATTGGGAATCATTTTGGAGATTCCGTCCACATAGGCATAAGGCAGGTCCATAACTCGGCCTACATCTCGGATAACACCTTTCGCCGCCATAGTACCAAAAGTTACAATCTGAACCACCTTATCAGCACCATATTTTTCACCTACATAATCAATGACTTCCTGTCTTCTTTCAAAGCAGAAGTCAATATCTATATCCGGCATGGATACTCGTTCCGGATTTAGGAATCGCTCAAAGAGCAAAGAATATTTAATAGGATCAATATTGGTAATATGAAGACAATATGCCACAATACTTCCCGCCGCAGAACCTCGTCCCGGTCCTACCGGAATGCTTTTGCTTCTGGCATAATTGATAAAATCCCAAACAATTAAGAAGTAATCTACGTATCCCATTCGTTTGATAACACCCAGCTCATAGTCCAGACGTTCTTTTAGAGTCTGTCCTGTATCGCCCGCAGGCTGGTTCATGTAATCATCCTGTGTCTGAATGTCTGTATTCTGAATCTTACTTAAAGAACTGCTTTGCTGGTTGCCATATCGCTCTCTTAAACCGTCATAGCATAATTTATATAAATATGTCTCTGAAGTAAATCCTTCCGGCACTTCAAAATGTGGCAGTTTGGTCACTCCAAATTCAATATCTACATTACATCTGTCTGCGATTGTCTGAGTATTTTCCACTGCCTCCCATGCATAAGGAAACAGTCCCTTCATTTCCTCTTCACTTTTTACAAAATATTGTCCACCATCGTAACGCAATCTGTTTTCATCGGACAATTTCTTCCCCGTCTGGATGCAAAGTAAAATATCATGGGACTTTTCATCTTCCGCATAAGTATAATGAACATCATTGGTAGCAACCAACGGAATATCCAATTCACGGCTCATACGAAGCAGCGCCTGATTGACTGTCGCCTGCTCCGGCATTCCATGATCC
>CAZSBV010000076.1:0-8175 GCA_964605105.1 uncultured Lachnospiraceae bacterium
AATTCCCTGTCTTAAGTATTCTCCCACCGGGGCAATACCACTGGCAAGCTTAGCATTCGAAGCCGGGTTCGTAATTACACTGATGTTACGACGTTTAAAAATCTCCATATCTTCTGCGGTTGGATGAACTCCATGATAAATAGAACCGCCAAAGTCAAACAAACCTAATTCTTCAAATAAAGCAGGCGGTGTAATTCCATAACGACCGATACATTCATCAACTTCAGCTTTTGTTTCAGACATATGAACAAAAATCGGTGCCTGATATTTATGAATCAATTCGGACACTTCTTCCAAAAGTTCTCTGGAACAGGTATATTCCGCATGTACACCCATCTTATAAGATACTAAATCATATTTTCCGTTCAGCTTATTAAAACGGTCTTCCATAACACATAATGCAGGACCAAATTTATTCAGACCACTTACTAATACACATCTCATTCCCATATCATTGCAGGCATCTGCTATTGTTTCCGGTGTTAAATACATATCTGCAATAGCCGTTACACCACTGGTAAGGTATTCTAAAATGGCAAGCTTAGTCAATTCATAACAGTCTTCTCCTGTCATGTTAGCTTCTCTTGGAAAAATTTCATTATTTAACCAATCCTGTAAATTGTAGTCATCACATAAAGAACGGAATACTGTCATGGCAGAATGTGTGTGCGCATTTTTAAATCCCGGCATTAAAAGATTCTTCTCACAATCAATTTCACGATCCCAGATCAGCTCCTCTACATTTTCTTTTGCTTGCCCTACATAACTGATCACATTATCATTTACCCAGATTTCACCTTCTGTAATTACTCCCGGATCTTCCATAGTCATGATTCTTGCATTATATAAACGAATATTCATTTTACTTTCTCATCCTCCATTTTTCCTTTTGCCCAAGGAATATTCATATTATCTTCTTTTTATCTTTTTCTACTAACTAGAGGCACTTTTCACCAAACTTCTTAACGACTTCCGTTACCAATTTCTTAAATTTCGGTGCTGCAATATTGGCAGCTTCCTGTACTTCTTCATGAGTTAATGGATTTGGATTCATACCGGCAGCAAGGTTCGAAATAAAAGAAATACAACAAATCTTCATCCCCATATGATTTGCGGCAATCGCTTCTACCACGGTAGACATACCAACTGCATCAATTCCAAGTTTATGGAACATCTGAATTTCTGCCGGAGACTCAAAAGAAGGTCCTGTTAACTGTGCATAAATACCTTTCTTTAATTCAATTCCGTTTTCTTTTGCTGTTTCTTCTATAATATCTCTTAATTCTTTATCATAAATTTCAGACATATCCGGGAATCTGGTTCCTAACTCATCCATATTTGCTCCAATTAATGGGTTTGGTGCAAAAGTGGAGATATGATCTGTCATCATCATAAAATCCCCTGCTGTAAAGCTTGGATTAATACCACCGGATGCATTGGTCAAGAATAAGATTTTCGCTCCCATCATCTTCATTAACCTGGTAGGGAGTACTACATCAGAAATCGGATAGCCTTCATAATAATGCACTCTTCCCTGCATACAAACCACCTTGGTATCTCCTACATATCCGAAAATAAATTTGCCTGCATGACCAACTACTGTAGATACAGGGAATCCATCAATATCGTGATAATCCAATTCAGCAACTACATTGATTTCTTTACCATAATCACCTAGACCAGACCCTAATACAATGGCTACATCCGGCACAAAATCAATTTTCTCTCTTACACTGTTATAACAATTTACTAATTTTTCATATACTGGATTCATTTTCATTCTCCTTCTCGAGTTCCATCCTGCTTCAAACGCATACTTTCTGATATCCAACTTTCTGATATCCAACCAATTTCTGCCGATTTATTCAGCAACTTTTTATCCGCGCATCTGTAATAGACGATTCTTCAAATCATTTTCAATTCGCACTAATTCAGCCTCTGCCTGACGTCTCTTTTCTTTTCCTTCTGTCTGAATCTGCATTACTTCATCTAAAGTCTGAATTAACAGCTGATTTGTTTCTGTCAGAGTAGCAATATCAACAATACTCTTTTCAGCGGCTTTTGCTGTTTCAATGGTTGACTGATGGAGTACCGCAGCATTCTTTCTTAACAGTTCGTTAGTTACATCTGTAACTGCCTGTTGTGCCTTAGCAGCTTCCACAGAACGATTCATTCCCAATGCCAGTACCATCTGACTTTTCCAAAGTGGAATGGTATTTACTAATGTGGACTGAATTTTTTCTGCCATAACAGTATCATTACTCTGAATCAGACGAATCTGAGGAGCCATCTGAAGAGAAATCGTTTTTGTTAACTCTAAATCATGAATCTTCTTTTCAAAACGATCCAACATTGCCTTCATATCATTTACTTCCTGAGCATCTTCCGGAAGTCCTGATCGCTGTGCCTTTTCTATAAGTGCAGGTAATTCTATGGTTTTCACCTGTTCCATCTTCTTCTTACCGGCAATGATATACATATTTAATTCTTTAAAATAGTTCTTATTAATTTCATACATCTTGTCCAACATTGCAGTATCTTTCATTAACTGCACCTGATGACCTTCCAAAACTTCCACCATAGTATTTACATTAGCTTCTGCTTTTCCGTATTTTGCCTTCATGGACTCAATGTTGTTACTTGCTTTTTTGAAAAGTCCAAAAAATCCTTTTTGTTCTTCTTCATCAAAACATTTCAATTCAGCAACTACACTAGTCAATAATTCTCCTACTTCTCCAAGATCTTTGGTTCTTACACTGTCTAAAGCACTTTCAGAGAAATCAGCAATTTTCTTCTGAGCACCGGAACCATACTGTAATACCAGATTGGTATTTTTCAAATCAATTTTACTACTGAAATCCTGTACCATCTTTTTTTCAGCTTCAGTCAGTTGAAGTTCCTGCATTTCCTTTTCTACGACGGAAATTTCTGTCTTAGCATCTTTCGCAACAGCTTCGTCCTTTTTCTCTTCTTCTGCAAACGGTTCAAAAGTCAAAACCGGTTCTATAATTTCTGCATCCTGTATTCTTTCCATTTTTTGTCTCCTTTTCCTTTTTTATATTTCATTTTTCTTATGTCATTTACATTTTAATCGATGTGAAACACGCTAGGATAACGGATGAAGTTCATCTTCAATCAATCCCTCTTGAGACATCATGGCCTCTAAAACATCTAAATCCGTAGAAACATCCAATACATCTTCCTGAAACAGTTTTTCCCTCAATGTTGCAAAAGCACTGATTACCTTATCCAGAGTTTCTCTAATATCGCGTTTACCTTCTTCAATCTGTTCACTGGGAACTCTCTCATTCTCGAAATCACGATAAGTAGTTACAACTTTGACTGTCATAGGCAGATAATACTGCATCAACTTACGAAGCTCTGTCCTCTTCTCCGGTTTACGTTTTACTACTTCAAAAATACTAGCTATGATTTCTTCTATTTTATCCAACTGACTACTGATATCTTCGCCCAGAATTTCATCATTCAATCTTCGTATTTCTTTTACGTAACGATTTCCTTCCGTCAGAATTTGCGATAATTCCTTCTGAATTGGATCACTTTCTTGTTTTTGCCTTTCTTGCTCTTCCTGTTCTCTTAAAAGACGTCCCTGCTCAGCCAACTTATACTGTTCATACATTTTGTCAGTCAGCATAAATTGACTCTTGCGTTCATCCAGTCTTCCCTCTAAAAACCATTTTTGCTCTATCATAAACTCTAAGTCTTTGATAACCGTCTTTGCGCTCTTAGCTACTGCTCCGGCCAGTTCTTCGATAGATGCAAACTGTTTATGTTCCAGAAGTTTCATATATCTTGTATATCTATCGGCACGATTGACATAATTTTTCCCTTTTATAAACTGATAAATCCCAATTCCAAGAATAGCTCCGTAAATGACCACATTTCGAATTACACTAAAAGGACTTACGATGCCGATCAACTCTAAGGTTCCCAATAATTTCCATGCTCCCAATACTCCAAGCAGGCCGCCCCAGGTTATCTTTCCCTTATAATCACTTATCTCTTTAGGTTTCCGTACTGCCGGAAGCACTTCTTTTACTACCTGCTTATTCGGTGTGGTATATTGAAACTCATATAATTCCTGTTTCTTTTTCTTTTTTCCCATTTTATCCTCTCCAAACATCCTATAAGAAAATCCTATAGATTCGTATATGGCTCACATTAAGATTATACACATAAAAATAGTAGCGCCACATTATAACGCTACTATTTTACCACAATTCTTAAATTATTGATATATTAAATGATAATAAAAATCATTCCTCCATTACTGTCATTCAAAATCTTCTGCATAGTCTCTTGTAAATTCTGCTGACTTTCCTCTCCAATAGCCTCTATTTTTCGATGAATTCCATCATGAATTAATTGCTCTACTGTCTTTCCGAATATATTGATTTCCCAGATACCTTTTCCATGATTTCTTTCTTCTTTAATATAATTTATCAAATCCATGGCTTGTTGTTCACTTCCCACAATGGGTGCAATTTCTGTTACTACATTAGCACGGATCATATGAATAGAAGGACTTTCTGCCTTGATCTTCACACCATACTTATTACCATGTTTTACGATTTGAGGTTCTTCCAGATTAATTTCTTCTTTTTCAGGCGTTACTACACCATATCCGGTCATTCTTACATTTTCCATAGCCTGAAGCACTTTTTCATATTCCTGTTTTTTCTCACGATATTCCTTTAACAGCTCTATCAATTGATACTGACTCTTTATCTCTTCCCCCGTAAGTTCGCTTAACATTTCATAATAATATTTTTCATCTACTTCCATAGCATAGGTCACTTTTCCTTCCGCCATAGAAACATCTGTGCAGTTACATCTTTTTATATATGTGCTTGTCATGTCCATTTCCTGACTCATGACATCATTCATTTTATCTAATTTGTACATGTATTCTTTTATTTTTTCAATAATATCCATTTTTACTGGATGTTGATTCGAAAGACTCTCTACCCATTTGGGCACAAAAAATTCCAGACTGGTAATCGGAAATTCAAATAATGCCTTCTTTAAACATTTAAAAATGTCTTCTTTTTTCATTTGCAGGCAGTTAATTGCCATAGCTGCTACCTGATATTTCTCTTTGATTTCTTCTACTAATTGCAGTGTCTCTTCGCTATACGGCTTTACGGAATTCACCAGAACAACAAACGGCTTCATGATTTTCTTTAATTCCATAATCGTTCTTTCTTCTGCCGGAAGATAACTGCTTCTTTCCAATTCTCCAATACTGCCATCTGTTGTAACTACAATACCTATCGTAGAATGATCATTAATTACTTTTCGGGTTCCTATTTCGGCTGCCTGTGTAAACGGAATGGCTTCTTTATGCCAGGGAGTTTTTACCATCCTTTCTTTCTCCTCTTCCATATGACCTGTAGCACCCTCTACCAGGAAACCAACACAATCTATCAATCTGACTTTTACCTGAATCTCATCCGACAGCTTAAGATTAATAGCATCTTTAGGAATAAATTTAGGCTCTGTTGTAGTAATCGTCTTACCGGATGCACTTTGTGGTAATTCATCCTGTGTACGTACTCTTTCTTCTTCCCTAGATATCTGCGGCAAAACTAACAGGTCCATAAAACGCTTTATAAAAGTAGATTTTCCCGTTCTGACAGGTCCTACAACCCCTAAATATATTTCTCCGCCGGTACGCTCTTTAATATCTTTATATAAGTCGTATGTATTCTCACTATAAAAGTCCATAAACAATCCTCCACGTGTCCATATAGTACTATAAATATATGAAAAAAGAGATGGAAAAATTCTTCCCATCTCTACTTTTCTTAATATTAAATTATATGTTTATTCTGCAACAATTCCTACATATGGGAAATCGTCATCCGGACAAAGTGCGATATATGTTTTTCCTGTATTGATTGTAATTTCATTACCATCAAAATCATAGTAACGAGTTACATCGGTATCGCTTAATTTAGACCATGTAATCTGCATTGCAGTTCCGTTTGTGATGTACCATCCCCATCTGCCTTCACCGATACAGTTGAAGATTATATAACCCTCTTCATCAAGTTCGTTAAAAGTAACATCCTGAATAATAACATTTTTGAAAGATGTCTGTTTATTATTATTACCAGCATCTACATGAGCACTGCCATATTCATAATAATCATATGTCTGTGTTTCTTCATTATATTCCAAATAAGAATCATTATGTCTGAATGGCAATGTAACCTTGGTACAAGCCTGAGTATTTGGCATATCTGATAAATCTACAGGATTGGATTCTGTTGCAAACTGGAAGTGTGGTCCTTCATTAGCATATTCATTATACTCTTCTGAATATCCTGCACTTGCCATACGTTTTTCTAATTCACCAGTTGTGATATATTCTGTAAATTCACGTGCTTTACCATTATCAATACGAGCAAATCCACCACTTAAGTTATCTGTATATCCTTTTGCAAGGTATGCATCATTGTGGTAAGGACCACCATCATGACAAACAACTGCATTCCACTCAGCTGCCAACAGAATGTTTGTCGGACGCAAAGAACGAATACTACCTAACTGTTCAATGCCTTTCCAGTCTTTCACAAGAACCATTAAACGTGTGATTCTATCATTTTTTGTACTGTTCATCATTTCATAAACTACATCTGCCTGACTGATACCATAATGAGGAAGTGCTATTTTTTCATTATCTACCATTACTGCGATTGGTCTCTGATTTTTAAGTTCTTCCGAAATCAATTCATTAGTAAGTTCGCTTCTATACATTCCTTCCGGAATTACATCTTCTACCACTTCTTCAACTTCTTCTGCTTCTTCAATTACTGTTTCTTCCACTACAGCTTCTTCTGTTGCAGCTTCTTCTGTTTCTGCTTCTGTTCCTCCACATGCTACCATCATGATGGCAAACATAAGAGAAAGCAATAACATACTAATTCTCTTTTTCATCTGTTTTCTCTCCTGCTTTTTTCTTTTTTGACTCCAAATTGAGACATTCAAGTTCGTGCCTTCGCATAAATAATGGCGATTGCCTCACTTGCAATCGCCATTATACATGAATCCAGTTCTTTTTTCAATGACCTTAGTCGAATCTTAAGACTTTTTGAAATTTTTTACATTTTTTCTTTATAATCGTCAACGTCATCATCCAGATAATCTTCGGAAGATATTTCTTTATTCAAAAAGATTCTTCCTGTATTGCTAAGACTTTCTGAAACCACTTCTTTTTCCTTATAATCATCTACATCATCATCCAGATATTCCTCTTGCTTTGATTCAGATTTCTTTTCTTGCTTTGAAATTTCCTTCTTCTCTACATCCTTTTTCTTATTTGAAACAGCTTTCTTTTCAGGTGATTGTTCCGCTTTGGGCTTTTTATCCTCTTTTAGCCATGCTTCAAAATCCTGTCCATCAGAAATTTCTTTTTTATTAAAATAGATAAAGTAACCTGCACCTGCAAGACCACCTGCTAATACCATAATAATGACACAAACAATTAATAGTTTATTTATACCCTCTTTTTGGTTGTCTGCTTCCGGCATATCCTTTGTTGTTTCTACTATATTACTATCAGAACTAACATTTAAAGTAGTTACAACATCTGCCATAGAATTTTGTGAAAATACAATTACATAATCAGATGCATGATTAAAGAACAACTGAATATTACCTTCTGTATCCACAGGAGTATCCATCTGGAACTCTAATTCACCGGTCTTTTCATTAAAGTAGAATAAGTTCGCAATCTGTCCTACATATTTTTCTTCAACAGGAATTGTCAGTGTTGCTTCGAATCCGAATTCTCCATTATGAGAAAGACTTAATTCCATATACTCTTCACCGCTTGTAACACTTTCAATTACTTGCTTATCAATGACTTCCTGTACGATTTCTGCGTTCATATTTACAGCAGATGGCATTTGTCCTGACAAACTATCTGCCTTAATAGTCCATTTCAGTTCATTGGAGAGTTTCACTTCCAAATCTACTCCATTTTCTTTTGCCATTTCCACTATCTTCTGCGAAATATCCGTATTCTTATTCAACTGAATAGAAACTGTTTTCTTTTCACCATCAGCATTTTCTTCCCGTGTCTCTTCCATCAAATCAGACATCAGTTCTATTTCAACCTGATTTGTCTCATTTGTAGTTACTGTCTGG
>CAZSBV010000077.1:0-8024 GCA_964605105.1 uncultured Lachnospiraceae bacterium
AATGCAATTCTTGATTCATTTAAAATATCCAGTTCTTTTTCAATTTCCTCTGTCATCTTCACATCATAGAAGCAAATTCGATTGTCAAAGTTACCGATAACATGCTTCTGAGCTTCGATTGCCATATCATACATTCCGTTCGCATCTTTTGCATCCTGCGGAACCTTATACACACCTATAGCCGGCAAAAATCCTACATTTCGAGTTTTCTGGGAAGCGATTCTTTTCAAATCCTTTTCCAAAGTTTTCAAAATTTTCTGATCCATAGGGAGCATAATGGCAAAATCATCCCCACCAATGTAGGAAGCAATACCATCATATATTTTTTCATAATATTTTAATCTGACTGCAATTTCAGCAAGGAAAATTCCGGCTGCTTTTTTGCCCCACCAACGGGTGAACAATTTGAAATGCTCAATATCAATGGCTACAACACAGTAATCTTTTGGCTCATGATTTAATTTATAAGTTGCATTTTCAATAAATTCTTCTTTGTTATACAGTCCATAGCAGGTAGATCTTTCTTCGGAAAGATAATAATCCATAGGAAGTCCTGCTTTCAACTGTTTCTTATTGCGGTACATATGTGCCTGAGCCAATGAAATCAATTCATGAATGGATACCGGAGCACAGTCCCATGCATTCCCCAGAGCTACATTAAAAATAATTTTATTTCTATCTGCCTTTTCTTCCCAGGCTTCCATCCATGCATGAATTACATCTTTAAAGCCATCTTTAGTACAATTCTTGGCTACAACTAAAAATTCATCTCTATCATAACGGAATGCCAAAACATCTTCATTTTCCAAAGCTTTGATACTTTCTGCCAGCGTACAGAGAATATATTCTTTTTCTTCTATTCCATAAGCATCCAGTAATTTTTTAAAATCATTGATATCAAAGAATAACACACCACAGGTCTCTAAATTCTGATAATCAGAATGGCATAGTTCTTCTAATTTAAAACGATTATACAGATTTGTCAGGTGATCCTTATCCTTCAGTTCTGAAACACGGAAATTGCCTTTCATATCGATACTGTTATCACGACATAAAATAAGCGCCTGTTTTCTTCTCCTGTTTTCAATGATTGCGATGTTCATTTTCCAAAGCGCAGGTCTTCTGCCTTCCACAGCAGGCTTAGTATGATATTCCACGGAAAATGCACTATCTACTTCTGCATCCATTGTCATATAAGTATTCCATTTTTCCAAAACAGACGCATGATCTTCCGGAAGGATACTATCCAGAATCATCTGCTTTGCTTCATCCCACTTTTGCGGCAGATGGATTTCTTCCATTGTATGATTTTCTGTATATATGTAACTACAGTCTCCTGTCTCTAAGTCTACATTTAAAATATCAGAATAAATATCTACTACTGAATTGATAAATAATTTCTGTAAATAGTTCATAAATCCTCCATACTATTTTCTAGTTTTTTCCAGATTTTTTTCTTATTTTATCATATCGTTGAATGCCTTTATTTGCAAGTAAAACTATACTTTTTTCTTCCAAATTCTGGCTTCGTAAGATGACAGTTCGTTTCTATCACTATTCGTAGTATACACTAATTCATATCCCTCGCCTGACACATATGCTTTACAAGCCTCTTTCGCCAAATTACAATCAATCACATACTCTGTCTTTCCTTCATATCTTCTGTAAACAAAGCGGTTTTTCTTCTTGTTTATAACTTCAAAATCACCATAGATGAATGTTCTATCCGATTTTCTAAGAGATATAATATCCTTGTATGCATTTTGCACTTCTTCCTTAATTTCCTGTGTCAATCCTGCATGATAAACAGGAAGCTTTTCATTCCAAGGAAGCAGCACACGACAATGTTCTCTTGTACCCGCAAGAAGAGCTGCAAAAACTTTGTCCTTATCCTCTGTTTTACATTTTTCTTCGTAATACCCCTTTGCCTCTACATCCGTCATCTGATCAATGGAAGTAAAGTCATAATTGGCAAGTCCCATTTCATCTCCCTGGAATACAAATGGAGTTCCTTTCAAAGTAAATTGTAATACTGCTAACAGCTTGGAAAGCGCTGTATGATAAGCTTTATCCTTGGTAATCTTACTGATCATTCTTGGGTTGTCATGATTATTATAGAAAATAGACATCCAACAATTATTTCCATAATTTTCCATCCAGTCAATCATATAATCACGGTAATAATTTAAATCATATTCATAATCGTCCATTCGCACATGTCCCGGTGTTTCCAGATGGTCAAAGGAAAATACCATATCCAGCTCTTTCCTCTCCTCACCTGTCAAAAGCTGACACATCTTCATGCCAACACCCGGTGTTTCTCCTACGGAAAATGCCTGATGCGGTCCGAACGCTCTTTCCTGGACTTCTTTTAAGTATTTATGTAAATTAGGACCGTAATAATACTTTTCAATTCCGGTAAATTCCATCATATTACCGATGACTTCATTTCCCTGAGGGAGGCCTTCTTCTTTAGAAATGTAGTTAATAACATCCATTCTAAATCCATCCACACCTTTGTCCAGCCACCAGTTGATCATATCTACCAGTTCATCACGTACCTTTGGATTATCCCAATTCAGATCCATCTGTTTTTTAGAGAACAAATGCAGGCACCAGGAATCTGTTTCGTTATAATAATTCCATGCGGGACCTGAGAAAAACGATACCCAGTTGTTTGGAATCTCTTTTCCTTTTCTAAAGAAATAATAGTCTCTGTATTCGCTGTTTTCATCCGCCAAAGCCTTTTTGAACCATTCATGTTCGTCAGAAGTATGGTTAATTACCAAGTCCATAATCAGACGCATGTCCCTTTTGTGAATCTCACTTAATAATTCATCAAAATCCTCCATGGTTCCGAACTCTGTCATAATTTTCCGATAATCACGGATATCATAACCATTATCGTCATTGGGAGAATCGTAAATCGGAGAAAGCCATAAAGCATCCACTCCCAAATCTTTCAAATAATCCAGTTTCCCGATAATTCCCCTTAAATCACCGATGCCATCTCCATCCGTATCATAAAAGCTTCTGGGATAAATCTGATAAAATACCGCTTCTTTCCACCACTTTGGAGTAATTTTCCCTCTGGAAACTACAGGCACATCTTCTTCACTGTTAATCAAATGAAGTAATGTATCAAAAAATCCATTTCCCAACTGTTTCTTAGTTAAGTTATGAATCGTCTTTAACTTCAAATTAGACACTAACGGATTCGTAATTACTTTCTCTGAAATTCCAAGCTGCATCAGTACCTTTGCAATGGTATCATGTCCAATTGGAGATGCATATAATTCTCCAATCTTGCTATCAAAGTTAAGTTTTCTATTTTGGTTCATTTTGTATCCTCCTTAAAGCTTCCTTCTCGCTTCGAGTCAACTGTTTTATCTCCCACTCCCGTCGCATAGCGGTCTGCTTATCTTCATATTCTTCATAATAAATCAACTCTACCGGTCCCCGGCCTCTGGTATACTTGGCACCCTTTCCGTCATTATGGGTCTTTATCCTTTTTTCCAAATTGTTAGTATAACCGGTATAATAAGTGTTGTCTTTACATTTTAGTATGTAGGTATAGTGCATATTAAGATTCCTTTTAACCTTTATCTCCGTTCCTAATTTTAACATGGATTACATATTTTCAAAATGACTTTTCTGCATTTCTTTCCAAAAGTTAAACAAAAAAATGACAGGAAAAACCTGTCATTTTTTTGTTTACAATATTATCATCTACAAAGCAGTATTGACAATTAGATATTTTTAAATCTATTAACTTCTCCCTGAAGATTCTCAGAAATTTCTAAGTTAGCATCCGCTTCATCTTTAATAATTTCAAGTGCTTCCACCAATGAACCGGTGTTCTGAGCTGCCAGAGTAACACCTTGCGCACTTTCATCCACAGCAATGTTAATTCCGTCGATACCGTCCGCCATGCTCACCATCGTCGTACGAAGATTTTCCGCGCTTGCATAGAAGTTCTGTAAAATTTCATCCATATGTTCTGCATCTTCATGATAAACATTTGCCATACCTACGAACTTATCATAGTCTGCAAGAACTGTGGAATCAATAAAGGAAAGCATCTCATTTGCATTTTTCGCAAGATCTTCTACTGCTCCGGTTACCATATCACTGATATCTTTAATATTATTTGCTGTATCTTTGGAACGTTCTGCCAAACCACGAATTTCGTCTGCTACAACTGCAAATCCTCGTCCTGCTTCCCCTGCTCTTGCAGCTTCAATGGAAGCATTCAATGCCAGAAGATTTGTCTGACTTGCAATTCCCAAAATATCATTCGTAAGAGCATTGATCTGTTCTACATTACGGCTGTTATCAATGGCAATCTTCAACAAATCACGAATACCGGACATCATTTCCGTAGTAGTTGACTTGCTCTCCTGTGCTTCACTGCGTACACTAATTGCACGTCCTTTAATACCGCCTACATACTCTTTTCCTGACTCTGCCATATCCGTCATTTCGTTGGCAGAATTTAAAACATTTTGTGAACCTGTTGCCATCTCATCTAACGTAGCTGCTACTTCTTCCATACTAGCGGAAAGTTCTTCCATAGTCGCCGAAATATTAGACGCATTTTCATTGGAATCATTGATTCCCTTAGTGATATTGCCTACCAACTCATTCATATGGGTAGATTCATCACGAATCTTCACCATAATTCCCTGAAGCTGTGCAATAAATCCATTGACACCGGCAACCAACTGACCAACTTCATCCTTTGTTTTTACTACAATACGTTCTGTCAAGTCACCTTCATTATTATCAATTTTTTCAATAATCTGATTCAAATGTCCACTTGCATTCTTGGCAGGACTTGCCACAGTTTTATTGATATAAAGAATCATTACTACTGCTGCACCCAGGAATATAAAAAACATAGCATTAGAAACGCTTCCATACCCCTCTACAGTCACACGTCTTTGTTCAATCAAACCGTCAGAAGCTGCTTTCACCATATCCACAAAAGCGTCTTCTGCCGTTCCCAGAGCTTCCAAATTTTTAGTAGCACCATTGTTTGCATTGGCAGAAGCTTCTTCCTTTCCCGCCAGATATAATTCACCCACCGTATTTGCCTGATCCTGTACTACTGCAACCGCTTCCTCATAAGCTGTTAATGCAGCTTTGACCTCTTCTTTGGTTACCCCTGCGATATCTCCAGATTCTAAGCCATCTACAATCGCGTGCATTTCATCAAAAATAACTCCTGTATTAGCAATCATTTCAGGCAGGCTCTTTGCCAAACTTTCCTGCACTGCCGGCATCTTATAGTGTACAATCATATTGGCATAAAACGTAGTATCATCTACCTGTTTGACCAACTGTGTCTCATATCTTTCCAGCTGTACCCAATTATCATACAGACGATTCATTCCCCCTAATGCCTGCTCCTGCGCGAACCCGCTTGCAAATGATGAAACCAAAAACATAATGGCCATCAGCACAAACATTAACATTATTTTGACTCCAATTTTTTTGTTCATATACTTCTCCCTCTTTTGTATTATGCACTAAGCAGCCCCGTGCATCCACCCTTCTCTTATACAAAATATATAATTATATTAACTCTGTATTTTAGGTAAATCAATCTATTTTTTTAAAAAAATGCATAAAATATGCATAATTTACTTTATTTCTAAAAACTAATTAAGGAGCAGCTTACGCCACTCCCAACAATTTCCCGATCCAATAAATCACTCCCAGTATCCAACTTGAAAATATTCCATATAAAATGACCGGTCCTGCAATCGTAAAAATCTTGGAACCCACACCAAAGACCTGTCCTTCTTTTTTGAATTCAATAGCCGTAGATGCCACGGAATTGGCAAATCCGGTAATTGGTACCAGAGCTCCTGCCCCTCCCCATTTTACAATTTTAACATATTGATGACATGCGGTCAGAACAATAGAACCCAGAATCAAAATTAGGGAACACCAACTCCCCGCTTTCTCTTTATCCAAACCAAGCGTATCTGTACAATAGGTTAAAATAAACTGCCCAATGGTGCAGATAATCCCACCGCATATAAATGCATGGAACATCTGCTTTGCCAGATTATGAGTCGGTGTTACCCGCTTTACATAATCCTGATAATTCTTTTTCTGTTCTTCTTCCATATATTCTTTTATCAAATCTTCCTGCATACTACGCCTCCAAAACTCTTTTTGTGGTAGTATGTGGAATTCATGAAAGATTATTCACGTATACTCTATTTCCTTAACATCTCTCCTATCCCCTTAAAGAAATGTCCATTTGCCATCATTAGCAATCCTTCGAAAAGGTGATTATCCATTTGAACATTATTTTTCATTCCGGTCAAAGAACAATCTGTAGCAGTGGATACCATCATCTTGAACGAGGAATTCGTATAATCCGGCTTCCCGCCAAACCCTTTGGCAACTACCCTTTCCACAATCTTATACAGAACTTTCATGACCCAAGAGTAATCTTTCATTTCCATAATGGTGTTTTCCATGGTAAACTCACCTTTTTTCAAAGTTCTTTCTACGATGTTTCTTCCCAATATCTGTTCAAATGCTTCTTTTGTGGGTGCATCTTTTGGCTGTAAATACCACTGTGGAACTTCTTCCATTTTTATTTCATCCGGTAAAAACATGGAATTTTTCGCCATCTTACTAATTTCTATTTCTTTACGTAAAATCATAGTATGGCTGTCTTTTCCGATACAGATATCATAGAATCCTTCCGGTATCTTCCATCCATCATTCCAGATAGCAAAGCTTCTCTCGTTCAATTCAAATTGAACCTGCTTTTCTTCCCCCGGATTCAAACTTATCTTTGTAAAAGCCTTCAATTCACGTTTAGCACGATATTTTCGATTCCCTTTTGGTTCAATATATAACTGTACGACTTCCTTTCCGGTAACATTCCCTGTATTTCGTACTTTACAAGTCACGTATTCACCATCTACTTTTAAATCAGAATATGTAAAATTCGTATATGATAATCCAAATCCAAACGGAAATCTAACCGGTACTTCTGCACTTTCATAATAACGGTATCCTACATAAATACCTTCCCGGTACTGGGCATCTTTGAAGTTATTTCCATAGTAACCGGCACTGACACAGTCCTCATATTTAAGAGGCCATGTTTCTGCCAATCTTCCACTGGGATTCGCCAAACCAAACAAAAGATGTGCAATAGCTTCTCCTCCGGCTTCTCCGCAAAGTCCCATGTAAAGAACTGCTTTTACTTTATCAAACCATGGAATTTCAATAACACTGCCACTCATGAGCACTACCACCACATTTGGATTTACCTTTGCCACTTCTTCAATCATTCGAATGTGACCTTCCGGCATTTTCATATTTTCTCTGTCAAAGCCTTCAGATTCATAACTGTCTGTAAGCCCTGCAAATACAACCACCTTTTCTTTGGTCGCAGCCAACTTACAGGCTTCTTCCAGCAGGGACTCATTGGTACTTCCATCTTCATTACACCCTGCCGCATAAGCTACATCCGGACAAGCCTCAGTAGCAGAAACCAGTTTCCAGGGATTAATATGGCTGCTTCCCGCTCCCTGATAACGGCTTTTTTCTGCCATAGTTCCAATAAACGCGATTCCTTCATTCTCTAAAATAGGTAAAATACGATCTTCATTCTTTAAAAGGACCGCGCTTTCTTCTGCAACTTTTCTTGCAATTTCAAAATGTTCCTGCAAGGAAACTTGCACATCATCTTTTACCGCATCCAGTCCTTTTTCTATCAATTTCAGCATTCTTCTTGCAGATTCCTCTACATAAGCTTCATCCAATTTCCCTTTTTTGACAGCCTCGATAGTCTCTTTTTCCATAAAATTACTGCCACCGGGCATGGAAAGATCACAGCCGGCTTCGTAGGCATCCATTCTATTGACCATGGCGCCCCAATCCGTCATGACCAGCCCCTCAAAGCCCCAGTCTTTTCTAAGAACATCTGTCAATAACCATTTATGTCTGGAACCATGAGTTCCGTTTATTTTGTTATAACAGCACATCAC
>CAZSBV010000078.1:0-7999 GCA_964605105.1 uncultured Lachnospiraceae bacterium
ACACCGTCAGAGTCTATTCAACAAATTTCCGTACTGCTATACTTTTTTTCAATTTTTCTGCTTTTTTTCTCTTAGCCTATAATTTATACCTTTAAACCTTTTTCGTTGAAATTTGATGTTAGTTATGTGGTCTGTCTCCTCATTTTCAACATATTCTGTCTCGCTCTTTCTCTATGTTCGTCCGAAACTTCTTTAGGTGGTGAAATCTTTATCCAACTTACTGGAATATGTGCCAGTAAACTACCATCCTTATTTTCTTTTATTACCTGGCATTTTTCCGGATGTTCCTCAGCTAATTTTCTAATTCTTGTTTTAAATCTTCCCTGAGAAAAAGTAACGGTTGCCCTTTTCTCGTTTTCAATAAATTCAATTACATTTTCCATACATCTATCCATTAATGTTCCTCCTGCATGCTTAATTTAAAAAGTACGTACATTGTCACATCGCTTTATCCAGTGCAATTCAACCTCCCTTTTCATTTGATACAAACATCGGTAATCTTCAATCATTCTCTTTAAAATATCCAAATCATCGGCAATCAGCCTAACCGCCCAGGCATCGCCTTTCCTTTTATGTACTGTAGTTTTTAGGAATAAAACTGCTTCATAATACTTCCCATCATATCGAATACCGCCCGAAGTAATCCAAAAACCACATTTCTTCGTTTTTTTATTAGGCTTTAGAATTATTTTTTCTTTTTCTTCATTCATTTCATGCACCTCCTAAAATGTGTCATAATACTCATCTATGCAGTTCATCTAATGCATACATTCCATGTTTACGGATGGAAGGCAATACTTCATCAAATATCCATCTTTCAAAACGTTCCGCTGATGGCAACTGTGATTTTATAACAAGTCTATAAATGTCACCTTCTGGAATAACCTTAAATTCTTGTTGACGACCTAACGAATCGTTACCCCACGCCTTTATTGCATTTTTACAATGATCATTTGTTGCTTTGCTAGGATTACTATACCCTAATGCTTTTGCAACATCGTTTGCAACAAAATATGTTTTTCCTTCTACTTCTCCGGTAGTTTTATTAACAACTAACTCTCTCGTAGTCTCTTTGTATGAGTATCCTAATGCCCTTTTAAGCAATGCATTTTCAACTTGACGGTCAATTACTTCCTTTCCCCTTTTTAGGGTGTTAGAAATGTTAGGATATGCTTTTTTCCACTCAATAAGTGTTTCTCTCCTTATTCCCATATTGTGGGCTATTTGTTCCTCAGTCAGACCATCTCTTGATTACCCCCACTTGTAGGGATGTTCCGTTTCAGAACACCCTTGCAATGCGTCTGGACTGCCTTATGCGGTATTGAATATCCCAGAGCCTTTGCTACATCACTCGCAACAAAATATGTTTTTCCTTCTACTTCTACTGTTCTAACTGCTCCAAATATTCCATGTTTACGAATAGATGGTAACACTTCTGCTGTTACCCACTTACGAAATTTTTTTGCATTATCTTTTCTGCTTTCAAGGATAACGTCATACATTCCATCTTCGTTTACAAATAAGGTTTCCTGCATTCTTCCTAAACTATCAGAGATGGGGTAATTTGAAATTACCTCATTCTGTAAGGCAGCGGCATTTCAACGCCCCCTTGTATTGTTCATTTACAATGTTTTTCGAGGATTGCTTACGCTTTTTTAGGACTCTAAAATCTCGCAATACTTTTTTAAGATTCTTGCTGCTTTCGACTGTTCCTCGACGCTTCAACACTTTCCAGCTCTATTGCCTTTAAAATCAAATTGGCTGAATAGTAAATAGCATTTGCATCCCCTTTTAGGATCTCTCCATTAAGGACCATATTATTTACTCTGGCCAATGACCGCCGCACTTCTGTTGCTGTATTCCACCGTAACCGGATTTTCTTTCCATTCCTGTCTTTTACACTTTTCTGTAATTGTGCAAGTTTATATTTTTCCATCAATCTATCTTTCAAATCGTCACATCCTTACATTCCACTATCTTGCTAATAATTCATATTTTGAGATACCTATATAAAACTACTATTAGCAGCAGTCTAATACTTCATTTTTTGCATCTTATACCCTCTGTTTTGGTTGCTAAAATTACTACAAATCCTTAAATTAATTAGGTATTATAAATACGCACTCCCCATATAATATAAATACCTCGCTACTATGTATTCTCTGGTAGACCTGCTGCCGCCTGTACTGCTTTTCCCTTTTTAAGGACTCAGAAAATGAAGATTACTTTTTTTTAAGGACTGCGAAATCTGCGGATATATTCGCGCGTGTAATCGTGTATAAGAATTTCTTTTAGGGGATCTAGTTCTATATGTATAAAAACTCCCTATTTTTCCCTGTTTCTCCTGCTTAAACCTCTTTATTTTATAAATTATTCACCTCTATGTATTCTCTGGTAGACCTGCTGCCGCCTGTTTCATATACTGGAAAAGTCTTCTATACTTTACCTTTAAATAAATATCTCCAACAAACTTACTGATTTTTCTTTTGACTATTGCGAAAATAGATCTGTTCCATATTTCTGTCAAGATATATTTTCTAATTCTTCCAGTCGCTTCATCATCCGGATAATTATCCATTTCTATATGAGTTTTCACCAAATCAATACATTTCATATTGCGTAAAAGCTTAGCCATATTATTTATTTTTCTATCCATCTGTTCAACTTCACATAACAAAGAAAATGCATCTGCTAAAATATTATCCTGTACATAACTTTCCAATATATCTTTACACCGCATAATTCCATCTGCAGTCAGAATAATATCCGGAAAATTAGCAAAGTTAATCTGTACTTCTTCCCCGTCTATCAATCCTTTATCAGAAATACGGTCACAACACATATTTGAATACATCCCCATTCCGCCAGTCTGTAATATAAGTTGTGCACTTAATGTCGGTTTATCTAAATCTTCCCTTTGTCTAATTGCTTTTAAAGTTCTTTCCATTACATTCATTGTTTACCCCTCCATCAATCTTTTTACTATTTCCGCCTGTTTTGCTGCTGCCTTTTTGTGACGAATACTTTCTTCCGGCATCTGAAACACTAATGAAACATCTTCAATCCTACTTTTTGTAGCTTCATCAACATCTAACTGTTCCAGTGGCACATTAGAAGTGAAAAATGTTTTCTTTCCTGCATTGGCACGTTCATCAATAATTCTAAAAATTTCCTGCTGCTGCCATTCTCCACTTTTCTGTTTTCCAAAATCATCAAAAATTAGCAATTCACATTCTCTGTAAATTTGACTCTCATCATTTAACCCCTGCTGGCGTTTATAACTTTCTCCAACTAATGCCAAATAAGCAGGTACCGTTATAAAACGCATCCGCAGATCATACCGCATCATAATAGATTTCCCAAGGCAGCAGGACAAAAATGTTTTTCCAGTTCCCGGAGTCTTGCTCCACAAATACAGCCCTCTTCCAATACTTTCATAATCATCAAAATATCTATGTACTATCTTTTCAAATTTTTCCATATTCTCACTATAGGCATCAAACTTAAATTCACCTAAATCTGCATCCCTATATTGCGATGGTACTCCTGTTAAATCCATTGCTCGTCTTTTTCCCTTACAGGATGTACAAGGTCTTGCGAATGGATGTGCTACTCCATAACCTGGGATTTCACGTTTTTCTAATTCCCAACCAGTACCATGACATACCGGACAATCTTTACCATAATTTGATACTACTTGGTGATTCATACTCTGTTTGCTCCTTTCTCTGTACTTTTCCTTTATCTGCATAATTACCATCTAATACCTTTGCCATATTAGAATCTTGAATAAGCCAGTCAAATGTAGCACTCCAATTCTTGTTATTTTGTCCTTTTAAAAAACTGCTACCTTCTGCCATTTGAAAAAGCTTTTTAAAATCTTCTAACGTATAACTTTTTAATCTAGCCCTAATTGCTTTCTTTCTTTTTTCTGATAATTTATTCACTTTCGGAAACGATACACAAGTATCGTTATACATATCAACTATAAGTTGATAATCTATATTGTTATTTATAATAATATTATTTTTTAAATTGTTACTTATAGTTTCCTTAGACTCCGTATACGAAATATCCGTATCCCTATTTTTAGTATACGGAAAACCCTTTATTTCGACTTCATGTGTCAATTTGTATATGGTCCTTCCAAATCTACCATCATTCCCTGTTACCTGTTTCTTTTGTACAACTCCAACAGCAACCAACGCATTAATGTGTTTATAAAATGTATCCTTCCCCATCCCCATTTCACTCGTTATAGTTTCCACACTAGGATAGCATTCATCCGAAACACCACAAAATGCTGATAAATATGCATACAATCCTTTTGCTGCCGCAGTTATATTTTTATTTCTTGTCACATCTTGATAAACCAAACCATAGCCTCCTCGTTTTTGCACATCTTTTACCTTTCGTCATTCTTTTTTGACATTATATTTTTGCTCTTTCATTTCTTCACTTTTTCTTAGATATGCTTTTGCAGATTCCAAAGCTGCCAAAGTATGTTTTCCTCTGTTCTGTAACGTCTGGACAAACTCCCTTACTTCCATTTCATTCTGTGGTAAGAAGTAACCTCCACCATTTTGAGATGTAGATAAAATGACAGATCCCATTGCTCTTTCTTCTGCAATTATCTGTTGCAATTCTCTAATACTTTTACATCCAATTAAATCTGCAAGTTTTTGCGATTTAACAGCATTCTCTTTCCCTGTCGGTAATAATTCTGCTACCATATTTCCTCTTTTCTGCCGGATATGATAATATTATGTTGTATAAATGCTCCGGCTTTGTTGCTTCCCTCAGAAGTGTTGCAGCACTTTTGGGGGATTTGTTTATTAGCTTCATTTCTTATTCTCCTGATAAAGAGTTTAAATAATTTTCAATTAAGGAAACTTTATATAATACCCTTCTCCCTATCTGGATCCTCGCACCTGCCTCACTCCCTATTTTAGCCGCAGTAACACGTCCACAATTAAGCATTCCAGCCAAAGTTTCTACATCTACAGTTAATACATTTTCACTTTTTCGTTCTAGAGTTTTTCTCATCTTCTAATTCCTTTCTTTATTTGTCTGTGTTTGTATGTTGTAATATTACTATAAATAGTGTATGATGTATTTGTCTGTAATCAGAAATAATTATTTATTGTTAACAAAAGGAATGATTCGTTTATGTTTGAATACAATTATCAAGAAATTGGAGAAAGAATAAGAAAAGAACGTAAAAAGAAAGGATTTTCGCAAGAAGATTTGCTAAATTATATAAAGGACAATGGAAAACCTTGCTTTGGAAGAAACACCTTATCAGAATTAGAAAATGGAGATGCTGCTGCCTTTAATGCAATTAAAATTACCCATTTAGTTTCTCTCTGCGAAATTTTTAATTGTTCTATCAGTTATCTACTTGGGGAATATACTTATAGAAATTATGATAATAAATTTATTTGTGAACAAACTGGACTAGAAGAATCCGCTTTAAATGCTTTAATGTACAAAAAGGTATGGAAAGAACACAAAATTCTAAAAGTAATCAATCTTTTAATCTGCAATATGTTTGAAAAACCAAACGAAAAATCCCGGTTATCCTTTTTCCAATTATTCGCAAATTATATTTTTTATACAGGAAATAACAAAGAATACTCTCTTGATTCTAGCGGTAAAATTACCGATTCCATTCCAAGCAGAATACTAGATAACAAAACTTATTACAGTGAAAACAAATTAAGATTTTACTCTAAACAACTAGAGCAAATGTTTATTATGGAAATGAATGATGAATTAAAAGCCATAAAAAATAATTTTACTTCTACCCAATCACAAGAATAAAGGCATAAAAATTAATCAATGGGGTAAAAAATGGGGTATAGACCAACAGAAAAACCCGAGAAACCGCATAAACACTGGATTCTTCGGGTAAAATTGTATTTAATTATATACAATCCATATCGTTTCGTCAAGTCTTATCCTTACTTATTTAAAGTCTGCAAACCCGCATAAACACTGGGAAAATAGTACAATTTTGGTCTTGTCTTTGTTTATAGAATTTTATCAAATTTATATGCGTTTTGATGTAAAATGGGGTAGAAAATGGGGTACGATTTGGGGTAGAAAAATCCTGTATTTTCAAGTACTTCCAGACTTTTCATTATACCTAAAAAACACAAAAAGAACTGCTGCCACCATAAACTATCATCGGCAGCAGCATTTTCTTCACTGTTTACTCACTGTTAAATTGATATTTTAATACTATCCATTTCCTGCTGTTTGGTATTGGGCAATACATGAGAATATAAATCCATTGTCATTGCCAGACTGCTATGTCCTAAAATCGTTTTTAATACCTGAGGACTGCCACCCTGCTCTATATATCTGGTAGCAAAGGTATCTCTTAACGCATGAGCAGAAAAATGTTCTATTATCTCTTTATCCTTATTAATCCTGGCTAAGGTATTTGTAATAGCCTTATTAACACTTGCATTAAATACCATTCCACCATACAGATTTTCAAATACCGGACGTGACATTTTTACCACGTTACCATGTACCATATCCTGCTTTTGTTTCTGGTCCCACAAAATTTCCTTTATGGCAGCAGTCATGGGAATATCTCTAATACTGGAATCACTCTTTGGGGTTCCTACTGTATATTCTCCTTTTGATGTTCTGCTGATTGTCTTTGTAACATGAATCACATTATTTTTATAATCAATGTCCTGCCATGTAAGCGCCGTTGCTTCTCCGACTCTCATACCGGTACAGATCAGCAAAGCCAATAACTCATACAACCATTCTTTCTTAGCTTCCTTCATAAATATCTTTTGTTCTTCTTCTGTTAAAGCTCTATGGTATGTATCAGTTGCTTTCGAATCTACCTTTAATGGCTTTATGCCTGCTGCCGGACTTTTCACTATAATACCATCTGCTATGGCATCATTAAGAATACTCTTTAGCTGTACTATGGTTATATTCACTGTAGATGCTTTTTGTTTCTTGGCCAATTCCTGCTGCAGCATTACAATCTCGCGCTTTTCTATGTCCACAAGCTTTCTATGCCCTAACACCGGTTTAATATGTTTTTTGTAACGGCAATCTATATTTAGTGCTGTGTTACCCTTTACTGTTCCCTCTCTGCCTTTCTTCCATTCTTCATAATATTTATCCAGTGTAAGATTTCTGTTTTTAGTATATAGTCCTTCTGCTATCTTCTCCCGAAGTTCTCTTTCTTTTTCTCGGCACTCCTTTACATTATCCGCATAACAACTATATCTCTTGCTATCCACTACAAAACGGCATTCTATTTTTCCATCTTTCCTCTGCCTATAACCAACTGGTAACCTTGCCATATAATCAACTCCTACAAATAACGCTCAATGAATAACTTTACAAAACTATGCATATACCGGAGGGCATTTTCATTCTCATATATTTTCTGCATCATGGTTTCTAATTCTTCTCGCATCTGTTCCATAGCTTAATCCTCTTTTGTTATATTTATGATAAATTTATAAACCTGCCACAATATCCAATCATCTGTAATTTCATTCAATAATTTAATACATTCCTTTTTGCAATCCTCGACATATTTAACTTTCATATTCATCCTCCCAAATTCCAGATACAAAACCATATATCATTTTTAAAAATTTCTCGTTGCTAATATCATTTAACATTTCCATGATTTTCTCTTTGTAATCTTTTGCCTGCATCTTATTCTCCTTCTTTCAAATACAAATATTCCAATAATTTGTAAACTCTCTTCAATGTTGACTCACTAACCTTGCCTAATAATTTCTCTATCTCCTGTCTGTAATCCATGTTTTACACCTGCCCTTTTCTGATATGCCTTATAATTATCGTATATATCTGTCCTAAAAATCTTTCGTTCTCTATCTTTTCTAGCAGTCGGATAATTTCTTTCTTGTAATCCATAATTTAACCCCACTTTCCTAAAAATAATCTTATAAATTCATACAGGTATTCTAAAGTACCTTCGTTTTCTATT
>CAZSBV010000079.1:0-7981 GCA_964605105.1 uncultured Lachnospiraceae bacterium
AAGGAGAAGATTATTATGGCATTAGTAACAACAAAAGAATTATTGTTAGATGCTCAGAAAAATGGATATGCAGTAGGAGCATTTAATGTAGAAAACATGGAAATGGTACAGGCTGTTATCGCGGCAGCGGAAGAACTTCGTTCTCCTGTTATTATGCAGACAACTCCGTCCACATTAAAATATGCGGACCCAGATTATTTTTATGCAAATGTGGCGGTAGCAGCAAAGAAAGCAACTGTGCCGGTAGTAATGCATTTAGACCACGGCAGCAGTTTTGAACTTGCCATGAAAGCGTTCCGAGCAGGATATACATCTATTATGATTGACGGAAGCCACAGTGTTCTGGAAGAAAATATTGCAATTACAAAAGCTGTAGTGGATGCTTGTCATGCGGCAAATATTCCGGTAGAAGCGGAACTGGGAAAAGTAGGCGGAAAAGAAGACGATTTAGATGGTGGAAATGGTGGATTTACAGATCCCGAAGAAGCAGTAAGGTTTGTAGAAGAAACAGGGGTAGATTCTCTTGCAGTAGCCATTGGAACAGCACATGGTGTATACAAAGGAATTCCGAAACTGGATGTAGAACGTTTGAGCCAGATTCGTGAAGTAGTATCTATTCCATTGGTACTTCACGGAACCAGCGGGATTCCGGATGAAGACGTAAAAGAATGCATCCGCCGCGGTATTTGTAAAGTAAACTATGCGACAGATTTACGTATTGCATTTACGGAAGGTGTAAAAGAAGTGTTAACAGCGAAACCGGATACCATTGATCCTAAAAAATATAATGCTGTAGGAAGAGAAAAAGTAAAAGAATATGTTCTCGGCAGAATTAAAGTTGTAGGTAGTGAAGGAAGAGCATAAAGAAAAGCAAAAGCATGGATTTATAGAAACACATAACAGAAGGAAAGAGACAGGATTATGGATATTCAAGGTACAATAACATATATCATGGAGATGTTGGGAACCATTGCTTTCGCGGCATCCGGCGCTATGGTGGGTATAAGAAAAAGGATGGATATATTTGGTGTATGCGTTTTGGGATTTGTAACGGCAGTGGGCGGAGGTATGATTCGTGACCTGATTTTAGGAATTACACCACCGAATGTTTTTAGAAATCCAAATTATGCTCTGGTAGCAGTTATAACTTCTTTGATTGTATTTGCAGTTGTTTATGTAAAAAGAGATGTGATGGATGGGAGCTTTAAGATTATTTATGATAAGTCAATGCTTGTCATGGATACCATAGGTCTGGCGATATTTACGGTAGTCGGTGTAAATACCGGAATACAGCAGGGATACATTGAAAAAATATTTTTATTAGCTTTTGCAGGAACCATTACCGGAGTTGGCGGTGGACTGATGCGTGATGTGATGGCAGGAGAGCCGCCCTATATTTTTGTAAAGCATATATATGCCAGTGCATCTGTTGTGGGTTCCATTGTCTGTGTTTACATGTACCGCATTTTTGGGGCAGTAGAGTCTATGATAATATCATCGGCAGTGATTCTGGTGATCCGATATTTGGCGGCACACTATCACTGGAATTTACCAAGGATTAACTTTGAGGAGGAAAATAAATGAAGTACGATTTTACATCAATTATAGATAGAAAGGGAAAAGATGCGATTGCTGTGGATGGAATTGGTGTTATGACAGGTTTTGCACCTACTGCACCAAAGGAAGGATTTGATGTGATCCCTATGTGGATTGCGGACATGAACTTTCCAACAGTTCCAACAGTACAGGAAGCAATTATTGAAAGAGCAAAGCATCCGGCTTTTGGTTATTTTTCACCTTCAGATGAATATTATAATTCTATTATCGAATGGCAGAGAAACCGTAATGGTGTGACAGGGCTTACGGAGGAACATATAGGATATGAAAATGGTGTTTTGGGTGGAGTAATATCTACCTTAACTTCATTTGCGGCACCGGGAGATGCAGTGTTATTGCATAGCCCGACATATATTGGTTTTACAAATTCCGTAGAAAATAATGGTTATAAAATTATTCATAGTCCTTTGAAAAAAGATGAAAACGGTGTTTTCAGAATGGATTACGAAGATATGGACGCTAAAATAAAAGCAAACAATATTCACGTGGCAATTTTCTGTAATCCTCATAATCCTATGGGACGAGTGTGGGAAAGAGAAGAGTTGGAACAGGCCATGGAAGTTTATCGAAAAAATGACTGTATTGTTATTTCGGACGAAATCTGGTCTGATCTTATTTTAGAAGGTCATACACATATTCCACTTCAAGCTATTAACGAAGATGCGAAGAACAGAACAGTAGCTTTATATGCACCAAGTAAGACTTTCAATCTTGCGGGATTGGTTGGAAGTTATCATATTATTTATAACAAACATTTACGTGATCGTGTTCGTGCAAAATCCAGCAAACCACATTACAACGAGATGAACATTTTCTCCATGCATGCCTTAATTGGTGCCTATAAACCGGAAGGATATGAATGGCTGGACGAACTGAGACAGGTACTGACTGAAAACATTAATTACGGTTACGATTTTATTAAAGAACATTTCGACGGTGTAGAAGTAAGTAAACCACAGGGAACTTATATGTTGTTCTTGGATTGTACCCAATGGTGTGAAGCTCATGGCAAGACAATTCAGGAACTGGAAAAAATGTGTTGGGATGTAGGGGTTGCATGTCAGGATGGCTGCATGTTCAAGGCACCATGTGCATTAAGATTTAATCTGGCATTGCCATTAAGCCGTGTGAAAGAAGCATTTGAGCGTTTAGATAAGTATGTATTTAATAGATAAATTAGAAAAAGAGCGACAATTAGATTTAAAAGAATATGAACAATTAATTGAAGGATACAGCCCTGAAGTAGCAGAGTATGCCGCCGCCAGAGCTGTGAAAGTTAGACAAGAAATATATGGAAATAAAGTTTTTGTTCGTGGTCTGATTGAAATCAGTAATATCTGCAAAAATGATTGTTATTATTGCGGTATTCGAAAGAGTAATAAGAATTGTGAACGATATCGGTTAAACAAAGAAGATATTTTAAAGTGTTGCAAAGAAGGGTACGAACTGGGATTTCGTACCTTTGTTATGCAAGGTGGAGAAGACGGATATTTTACGGATGAAGTACTATGTGACATTGTTTCCCAAGTACGGAAAAGGTTTCCGGATTGTGCGATTACTTTATCTATGGGAGAACGTTCTAAGGAGAGTTACCAAAGATTATATGAAGCCGGTGCCAACCGTTACTTACTTAGGCATGAAACAGCAGATCGGGAACATTATGACAAATTGCATCCATCACAAATGTCTTATGAAAACAGAAGGCAGTGCTTGAACAATTTAAAAGAAATCGGTTATCAGGTGGGATGTGGTTTTATGGTAGGATCACCTTATCAGACTTTACATTCTCTGGCAAAAGATTTAAAATTTATAGAAAAGTTCCAACCGGATATGTGCGGAATTGGTCCTTTCATCCCACACAAAGATACCATATTTAAAGAAGAAAAAGCGGGAAGTGTGGAATTAACATGCTACTTATTGTCCTTAATTCGACTGATTTATCCGCCGGTATTGCTGCCGGCTACGACGGCATTGGGAACCTTGGATCATCAGGGCAGGGAAAAAGGAATATTGGCAGGTGCTAATGTAGTCATGCCGAATCTGTCACCGATATCGGTGCGAAAAAAATATGAGTTGTATGATAATAAAATCAGTACCGGACAAGAGTCGGCACAAGGGCTAGAGGAATTAAAAGAAAGAATGGATTCTATTTCTTATGAAGTGGTTTGTGCCAGAGGGGATATAATTAAGACCGAAGTAGTTCATAAGGATAGGAAAAATAATCCGGCATCGCATTGAGGGAATGAGCGATGTTATGGGAATAAGCAGTGATAGAATGGAGTATTGAAAATGGCAGTTTACAATCCTGCGTCTTTAAGAGCAGAAGAATTCATCAATGATGAAGAAATTAAAGCAACTCTGACTTATGCAGAGGAGAACAAGAATAATGTAGAGTTAATTGATCAGATCTTAGCAAAAGCAAGACCTGTAAGAAACGGAAACGGTGTTACCTGTGCAGGTTTGTCTCATCGAGAAGCATCTGTGCTTCTGGCTTGTGAAATTCCGGAGAAAATCGAAGAAATTTATAAGATTGCGGAAGAAATTAAACAGGCCTTCTACGGAAATCGTAT
The DNA here is from genome assembly GCA_964605105.1 of uncultured Lachnospiraceae bacterium. Lineage (GTDB taxonomy): Bacteria > Bacillota > Clostridia > Lachnospirales > Lachnospiraceae > SFDP01. Next base: position 4,188 of record CAZSBV010000079.1, read on the forward strand.
TGTAATGTTTGCTCCGCTTTATCTTTCCAATTATTGTGTGAATGGATGTGTATACTGTCCTTATCATTTAAAAAATAAACATATTCCACGTAAAAAATTGACTCAGGAAGAGGTAAGAAATGAGGTTGTGGCTCTTCAGGATATGGGGCATAAACGACTTGCTATCGAAGCCGGAGAAGATCCGGTAAATAATCCGATAGAATATATTTTGGAATGTATTCATACTATCTATAGTGTGCATCACAAGAATGGAGATATCCGTCGAGTGAATGTCAATATTGCAGCGACTACTGTAGAAAATTATCGAAAATTGAAAGAAGCCGGAATCGGAACATATATTTTATTCCAGGAAACATATCATAAAGAAAGCTACGAGCAGCTTCATCCGACAGGACCAAAGCATGACTATGCTTATCATACAGAAGCCATGGACCGAGCTATGGAAGGTGGAATTGATGATGTGGGATTAGGAGTATTGTTTGGTCTGGAATTATACAAATATGAATTTGCGGGATTGCTTATGCATGCAGAACACTTGGAGGCTGCGCATGGAGTGGGACCTCATACAATTAGTGTTCCAAGAGTAAAAAAAGCAGACGATATCGATCCCGATACTTTTGATAATTCCATTTCAGATGACATTTTTGCAAAAATTGTTGCCTGTATCCGATTGGCAGTGCCATATACAGGAATGATTATCTCCACCAGAGAGTCAGAAGAACTTAGAGGAAAATTATTAAATCTTGGAATTTCCCAGATCAGTGGAGGAAGTCGTACTTCTGTTGGTGGATATACAGAGGAAGAAAGAGAACATGATACAGAGCAGTTTGATGTGTCTGATCAGCGTACTCTGGATGAAGTAGTGGGATGGCTGATGGAAAAAGGTCATATTCCATCTTTCTGTACTGCATGCTATCGTATGGGAAGAACCGGAGATCGTTTCATGAGTCTTTGTAAAAATGGACAGATCATCAACTGTTGTCATCCAAATGCACTTATGACGTTGGCAGAGTATCTGGAAGATTATGCTTCTGATAAGACAAAAAAAGTAGGTTATGAACTCATAGCCCGGGAAATTGAAAAGGTTACTAATGATAAAGTAAAAGATACTGCAATACAGAATATTGATGCTATTAGAAATAATAACCGTAGAGATTTCTATTTTTAATGTCTGATAGGATTTAAGAGAAAGATTGTTTTTGAAAATCTTAAACATCTTAATGAGAGGAAAGAAGGAATACATGGGTTTAAACAGTACACCATCTTCAGAAAGAACTCATATTGGATTTTTTGGACGGACCAATGCAGGGAAATCCAGTCTTATTAATGCCCTGACTAATCAGCAAATCTCTGTTGTTTCCGATATAAAAGGGACGACCACGGATCCTGTAAAAAAATCCATGGAACTGTTACCATTGGGACCGGTTGTTCTTATCGATACTCCGGGGCTGGATGATCATAGTCAGTTAGGAGAATTAAGGGAAAAACGAACTCGAGAGATTTTGAATCAAATTCATATAGCTGTAATTGTGGTGGACGCAACGGAAGGGATTACAGAAGTAGAGACACAGTTGGAACAGCAGCTGAAGCAGGCACAGACCCCATATTTGTTTGCATATAATAAAAAAGATATGTTAGAAGAAACGTCTTTGGATGGAGAGTCCGATAACAAGATTTATGTCAGTGCGGCAACCGGAGAAAATATAGAGTTGTTAAAAGAAAAAATTGCTGCAATGAAGGTGCCTGGGGAAGAGAAAAAATTAGTGGCTGATTTATTGGAACCGGGAGATCATGTGGTTCTGGTAATTCCTATTGACAAAGCGGCTCCCAAGGGAAGATTAATTTTACCCCAGCAGCAGACCATCCGGGATATTTTGGACGCCGGGTGCACTCTTTCCATTTGTCAGGTGGAAAATATAAAAGAGACTTTCGAATTATTGCAAAAGCCGCCGAAACTGGTGATTACAGATTCACAGGTGTTTTCAAAAGTAAAGGAATTGGTTCCCAGTGATATTATGCTCACCTCTTTTTCCATTCTTTTTGCCAGATATAAAGGAGATTTGGAAAGTACAGTGAAGGGAGCTCTGAAACTAGAGGAATTGAAGGATGGGGATAAGATTTTAATTTCCGAGGGTTGTACTCATCATAGACAATGTGGAGATATTGGAACGGAAAAGCTGCCTAAGTGGATATTAAAATACACCGGAAAAAATCTTGTGTTTGAATTTACTTCCGGAGGAAATTTTCCTGAAAATCTTGCCGACTACAAATTAATTATCCATTGTGGAGCTTGTATGCTAAATGAAAAACAAATGCAGGCAAGAGCAGCATCTGCAAAGAAAAATGGGATTCCTATGACGAATTATGGAATCACAATTGCTTATTTAAACGGAATATTAATGCGTAGCATACAGCCATTTAGTGTATAAAAATGCAATAATCGGGTTAAAAAATAACCTATAAAAAGAACAAAAAGAAGTTGATATTTGAAAAGGTAAATTTATGGAAAAGATATTATATGCTGAGTTAATGATAATGAATATCTTAGTATTGGGAGTTGTTTGGTACAGTGATAGGCATAGAGTCAGAGGACCGGTTCTGATAAGTCAGAAGATTTTTCAGATATTAATTTTGATTAACATAACAGCTATACTTTTTGATATGATACAATTCATAGTCGATGGAACCAGTTACAGGTTCAGTAATGTAATTGGGAATATTAGTATTTTTTTGTATTATATGCTGCATTCTTTAGTAGCATTTATTTTTACGTTATATGTTGATTATGAGTTGTATCCGGATACGGAGCGTTTTAAAAAGAGAATGCCGGTATATTCTATTCCGGTAATATTCAATGGAATCATAACTATAGGCAGTATTTGGACGAAATGGTATTTTTTCATTGATGAAAATAATCATTATGTACGCGGTTCAATATTTTATCTACCCACATTGATTTCCTGCGGATATGTATTCTATATTTTATTTATGTTGATAAAGTATAAAAAAGAAAAGATGACGGAGGATAATGTTCAAAAAGAATTATATAAACGGTTGTTTATTTTTCCTCTTCTACCGTGTATTGGAGCTATAGCCCAGATTATGATGCCTGGATCAGTTTGGACATTTCCAACAACAACTTTGGCAGTTTTGATTAATTATACTACGGTTCAAAATGGTTATATGGCAAGAGATCATTTGACCGGATTATATAATCGAAGTCAGTTGGAAAGTTTTATGAACTATCAGTTGAGAAATCTGAAAAAGGGTCATTATTTTTTCCTGATTCTTATTGATATGGATAAATTCAAGGAAATCAATGATACTTATGGTCATGTGGTAGGTGATGATGCTTTGATTAATGCTGCGAAGTTACTGCGTGGAAGTTGTAAACGTAAATCAGATTATGTAGCCCGACTTGGGGGAGACGAATTTGTTATTATTGGTCAGTGTGAAGATGCAGTCGCTGTGGATATGATCATTGAGCGAATGCATGATGTGATTGATAGATTTAATAAGATAAGCAGAAAACCATATAAAATTCAGTTTAGTGCCGGATACACGGTATACGATGGTAGTGAGGATGCAACTCTGGATATGTTGATTAGTGAAGCAGACCATAAGATGTATGAAGTGAAAAAAGCAAAAAAATTAAAAGAAAAAATGCAAAATAATGCTTGACAAGATTCAAAACATGCTGTACAATCATTTTTGTTGCTGGTTCGTACAGCATACGGTCAGCCCAGATAGCTCAGTTGGTAGAGCAGAGGACTGAAAATCCTCGTGTCGCTGGT